>CANHVX010000017.1 GCA_947464215.1 Pseudomonadaceae bacterium
GGAGGTATGGTGGGAGGTAGAGGGGATGGATGGGATAGAGGTGGTGAAAGTGTGTGGGGCGAAGTGATTGGCGGGTATGGGGCGAGGTGCTAACGCGGCGCCCGTTGCCTCTTGGGTGGCGCTGGTTGCCGGTTTGGTGCCGCCGCCCCTGCGCTGCGCGGTTGATGGTTGGGAGATTCGGATTATCGGGTTGTCGGGTTATCGGGGATGGGGGCTGCGTTGTTAGGCGGTGGTTCGCTCGAGATTGCCGCGCTTCGCTCGCAATGACCCATCCTCTGCTTTGGGGGCTTCGGTGGGGGTGGGTGTGCTTGGGGCGGCTTCGGGGACCCGATTGCTTCGTCGGTTTGGCGTGGGGGCTTCGTTTATTGATGGTCCCGGCCAGAGTTTACCCCGGTGACGACCGGGGCCGGGATGACGCCTCGCAATGACGGTTACCCCCCTTGGGGGCTGCGTTGTTTGGTGGGTGGTTCGCTCGAGATTGCCGCACTTCGCTCGCAATGACCCACCCTCTGCTTTGGGGGCTTCGGTGGGGGTGGGTGTGCTTGGGGCGGCTTCGGGTACCCGATTGCTTCGTCGGTTTGGCGTGGGGGCTTCGGTTTTTATTGGGGGGTTCGCTCGGGATTGCCGCGCTGCGCTCGCAATGACCCATCCTGGGGGGGGAGACGGCTTCGGGGACCCGATTGCTTCGTCGGTTTTTTGCTTTTGGCTTCGGTTTTGCTTGGAATCTCCTCGCAATGACGGTTTCCCCCTTGGGGGCTTCGGTTTTTATTGGGGTGGCTTATGAGACGATTGTTTTCGTGGGTCCCGGCCTGCGCCGGGATGACCCCCTCCCTCCTTTGGGGGCTTCGGTGGGGGTGGGTGTGCTTGGGGTGATGAGATTCCCGATAGCGGGTTTGCTTTGGCGCGCGTTCCGCTTGCCGAGCAAACCTTGCTTCGGGAATGACAAAAGGGAGGTTGGGCGGCTGCGCTGCGCAGTTGATGGTTGTTAGGCGTTTTGATTTTGGGGCTGCGTTTGACCCGATTGCTTCGTCGGGGAGATGTTTTGGGCTTCGGTTATTGATGGGTTCTCCTCGCAATGACCCACTCTCTGCTTTGGGGGCTGTGCTTTTTTAGTGGGTTTTTTGATGTTTTTTTGGGGGCGTGACGGCGGTGCCTTTTTGGAGAGCAGGGTGATTGAATGGGTTTAACATTTTATCAATAGTGCGTGCATGCAGTGGGATGTGCGTTTGAGGTGCTTGGGGCTTATGGTGTGGGCCTTTGGCTTTGGCGTGGGCGGTGCCGGGGTTTGCGCAGATTTCGTTTGATGCGAGTTCGACGACGGGTGGGGCGATTCGGCCGGGGTTTGCCACCACGTGCAATGCGGCGGCTTTGGGGGCTTTGCGGACCAATGCTGGGGCGCTGGAGCGCTGTGATGGCGCGGACTGGAGCGTTGTTGGTGGAGCAGGCGGCAGTGTGACGATAGCGGCGGACCGAATTTCCTCGGGCACCGATGTGGTGACCGTGAACGGCAACAGCGACACCGTGAGCTTTACGCTGGCGGGGGCCACCGTGGCCTACTTACACCCCACGATGGGTTTTGTGGGGCCGGGGATTTCCACCACCGCCAACCAGGCCAGTTTTACGACTATCTATGCCAGCGGGAATGTGGGCATTGGCACCACCGCCCCTGCCGCCATGCTGACTGTGAATGGCGGGGTGCAGGTTTCCACCACCACGGTGGCATGCTCGGCGGCCACGGTGGGGACGATTCGGGTTTCAGGGAGCTTTCTCAGCTTCTGTGACGGGAGTGCGTGGTATAACCTGAAGCGGTATCGGCCGATTGATATCCAGTATTTCAACGTTTCGGGCACCTGGACGCGCCCGGCGGGGGCCACGCGGGTGGATGTGTGGGCGATTGGCGGCGGGCGGCGGTGGGAGCCCGTGGCGGCACTGGCGCCAATGGGCAGGTGATTGTGGTGACATATTTTTAGCGTGGGGATTGGGGTTATCGGGTTATGGGGCTGCGCCGTTTGGTGGTGGTTCGCTCGAGATTGCCGCGCTTTGCTCGCAATGACCCTTTCGGGGGGAATTAGAGTTGGCCGTTGGCGCGGAAGCTGAAGTGAGACTCGGTGCCGATGATGATGTGGTCGTGCAGCTCTATCCCCATCGCTGTGCAGGCTTGCATGAGCAGGCGGGTGAATTCGAGATCGGCCGCGCTGGGCTTGGGCGCCCCGCTGGGGTGATTGTGCGCCACCACCACCCCCGCCGCGTTATACGCCAGCGCCCGCCGCAACACCTCGCGCGGGGACGTGTTCACCTCGGCCAGTGTGCCGGTGAAAACGGTTTCGGATTTTATCAGCTTGAGCGCGTTATCGAGGAACAACACCTCGAACTCCTCGCGGTCTTTGTCGGCAAAGTGCGTATAGAGATAATCGAGCAGGGTAAGGCGCGAATTAAGCTGCGGCTGGCTGTTGATATTTTGCTTGCGCACCCGCCGCGCCAACTGGTTCACCACCTGCAAAAAAATGCACACCCCCTCGCCCACGCCGGGCACCTGCGCCAGGTCATCGGGTTGCGCCGCAAGCACATTGCCAAGGTTGCCAAACTTCAGCAGCAGCGTTTTGGCCAGCGGTTTGACATCGCGCCGCGGGATGGCAAACATCAGCGCCAGTTCCAGCAGTTCGTAATCGGCCACGCCGGTGCCGGCTGATTCCATAAACCGTTGCTTGAGCCGCGCACGGTGGCCCTCGGGGCCGCTCGCTTCGGCAGGTGGAGCCAGGGCGTGCAGGCTTTCTTTCATCGCTGGCCCGTATACGGCCAACAGGTGTAGCCCGCGGGCGACGCGGTGAGCAGCTCGGCCCCCTGCTCTGTCACAAGCACGGTGTGCTCGTATTGGGCCGACAGTTTGTTGTCGGCAGTGACCACGCGCCAGCCATCGCTTTCCAGGTGCGTGCGCCAGGTGCCCATGTTTATCATCGGTTCGACCGTGAGTGTGGTGCCGGCGCGCAGCCGGGTGGAGGAGAAATCGGTGTTGGCATAATGCAGCACCTGCGGGTCTTCGTGGAATTTGCGCCCCAGACCGTGGCCGCAATACTCGCGCACGATGCCGTAGCCGTGCGGGGCCACGACGGACTCTATCGCGGTGCCGATTTCGTGCAGAAAGCTGCCGCTTTTGAGCGTGGCGATGCCGGCCATCATGGCGTTATACGTCACTTGCATCAGCGTTTGCGCCGCCGGGCTGACCTGCCCGACCCCGAACATGCGCGACGTGTCGCCGTGGAAGCCCTCGACAATAGCGGTGACATCGATGTTTAAAATATCGCCCTCGGCCAGCACTTCTTCCGCGCTGGGAATGCCGTGGCACACCACCTGATTGACGCTGATGCAGCTGGCCTTGGGATAGCCCCGGTAGCCAATAGTGGCCGGAATGCCGCCGTTTTTACGCATAAAGGCCTCGAGCTTATCGTTGAGTTCCAGCGTGCTGACACCGGCTTTGACGAAAGGGGTGATGTAGTCGAGCGTGAGCGCGGCGACGTGGCCCGCTTTGCGCATCTTTTCGATTTCGACAGGGTTTTTGGGCGTGATTTTCATCGTATCATCATATCTCGGTTTTGGTTTAGAGCATAATTTGGAGGGTGCTGAAAACCCTTATTTCTTTTGTGGTTATTTCGCACCCCAAGGCCACCACCTGCACCCCGGCGGCCACCGCCTTGGCCAAGGCCGCCGCGTAGGCGGGGTCTATATGCGCGGCAGGGGCGAAATGCGTGGCATCGGCCCGGGGCACCACATAGATTTGCAGCGCGTGGCCGCCCTGCCGCACACTTTCTTCCAGCGTAGCCAGATGTTTGGTGCCGCGCGTGGTGACGGCGTCGGGGAAGCAGGCTACCCGATGCCCCCCCTGCTCTTCCACCAAGGTGGTGCTTTTCACTTCCACCCACCAGGGTTCGTGCGTGAGGGGATGGGTAAACTGGGCGTCGAACCGGGTTTCGGCATTATACTTTACCTCGGTGCGTAATTCCGTGATGGGCGGCAAGCCGGTGAACACGCCCGCGCGCAGCGCCTCGGGCGCCAGCGTATTGGCGCGGTTGGGGTGGATGCCCACCAGCGTGCCGCTGTGCAGCTCGGCCAATTCGGCGGTGTAGCGCAGCTTGCGCGTGGTGCTGGCGCCGTGGTCGGCCACCCACAGCGCCGCCGTGTTTTCCAGCACGCCGCGCAGGCTGCCCGTGTTGGCACAGTGCGCCACCTGCCCCTCTTCCTGCCCATAGATAAAAAACCGTTTTTCTCGGCGTGCATAGGCCCAGCGCTGCAATGGCTTCTCAAACTTCATGCACTGGATTATGCTGCACCCATGGGGCCCCGTAAACTGCTTGTTTTTGACCTTGAGACCGTTCCCGACGTGGCGCTGGGCCGTGCGTTGCACCCCGACTGGCAAGACTTTGAAGATATTGCCGTGCGCGCCAAGCTTTCTGCCGCCGCGCTGGAAAAAAGCCAAAACAAAAGTGACTTTTTGAACCCGGCTTACCACAAAATTGTCGGAATCTCGTGCCTGATGGCCGACATTGAGCCCACGGACGCGGGCGAAAGCTACCACTTACGCAAACTATGGAGCGTGGGCACCGAAGGTGACGGCGAAGCGGCGCTGATAAGCCTCTTTTTGAACGGTGCCGGCAAAGACACCTACCGTTTGGTGAGCTACAACGGCCTTAACTTTGACCTGACCACCCTGCGTTTGCGCGCGCTGAAGCATGGCATTGCCGCGCCATGGTTGTTCGGCTTTAAAGACAAATGGAAAAACCACTTCACCAAAAGCAGCCCCGACTTCCATGAAGACCTAGCCGACGTGTTTGGGGTGCGTGGCCTGAAAATGGACGAGCTGTGCAAAATGTGCCATCTGCCCGGCAAAATGGACGTGGACGGCACCTGGGTGGCCGACCTGATTGCCGCCGGAAAGCTGGCCGACGTGCGCGCCTACTGCGAGACCGATGTGCTCAACACCTATCTGCTTTACCTGAAATACAAGCACATCTGTGGCGTGCTGGCCCCTGAAACCCTCCACCGCAGCGAGCACCAAGTGGTGGACTATCTGCTGAAAGAAGGCGAGCACCAGCCCCACTTCAAAGCCTTTCTGGACCGCTGGATGACCGTGGCCCCCCAAAAAACATAACAACAAGGATACCCCCCCATGCCCCCCGCCCACGCCCACACCCAACCCACCACGCCCTTTGCCGCCCCCGCCCCCAACCCCACCGCCGCCATTCTGGTGATTGGCAACGAAGTGCTGAGTGGGCGCACCGCGGACGTGAATATCAATTTCATCGCGCGGCGCTTGACCGATGTGGGCATCAACCTGACCGAAGTGCGCATTGTGCGCGACGACGAAGCGGCGATTGTGAGCGCCGTGAATGCGCTGCGCAAAGCCTGCACCTATGTGTTCTCTACCGGGGGCATTGGGCCGACGCATGATGACATTACCATGGCCTCGGTTGCCAAAGCCTTTGGCGTGGCCGTGGTGCGCAACCCCCGCGTGGAGCAACAACTGCGCGACTACTATGGCGCCCGCCTGGCCACCCCCGCCCTGCGCATGGCCGACTACCCCGCCGGGGCCCGCCTGGTGCCCCACGGCGGCACCTTCGCCCCCAGCTGCATGATGGAAAATGTGGCCATTCTGGCCGGCAGCCCCCGCCACATGCAAACCATGTTTGAAGCCACGCTCCCGCTTTTGGCCCACGGCCAACCGCTTTATACCAAACAGGTGGACGTGTGGGGCATGGAAAGCCAGTTGGCCGATGGGCTGGCGGCTATCCAGAGCCGCTTCCCGCAGCTGGACATTGGCAGCTACCCCTACCGCCACGACGACCGCTACGGCACCGCCCTTATCTGCCGCGGCACCGACCCCCGCGCCGTGGACGCCGCCCATGCCGATGTGCTGGCTTTGGCAGACAAGATGGGCTGTGAGGTGCGGGGCTAAGGCCCAGCATGGCCTTGCTTAACCTCCGCTTTGAGCCGATTACGGCGGACACGCTGGCCACCGCCTATGCGCTGAAGCGCGCCACCGTGGTGGACAACACCGGTGATGCGGCGTGGCTGGCGCGCATTCTGCCCAACCGTGACGCCTATGCCCGCTATGTGGCCCACTGCCAAGCCTTGGGCCCGGCCGCTGCCGTGCTGGTTTATGACGGCGACACGCTGGTGGGCAACGTGGACGTGGGCGCCTACCGCCCTGACCCGACGGTGGGGTATATGTTCAACATTTACATAACCCCTGCGGCCCGTGGGCGCGGCCTTGGCGCCTTGCTGGATGATTATGCCCACCAAACCCTTGGCGCGTGGGGCTTCCGCCACTTACGCCTGCGCACCTTTGGCGCCAACACCGCCACCCGCCGCTTTTATGACGCACGCGGCTACACGTTTTTGGAGAACGCCGAGCTGGGCATGGTGGTGCTGGGGCGGGAGATACGCGCCCCAGCTGCGAACACTTAAACCACCGCTTTGAGGAGCTGGCGCGTGTAGGGGTGTTGCGGGTTGCGGAAGACCTCGGCCGTGGGGCCTGCTTCCACCACCTGCCCGCGATGCATCACCAGCACCTGATGCGCGACGTGGCTGATGACGCGTAAATCGTGGCTGATAAAGACATAGGCCGTGCCCGTGGTGGCCTGCACGCTTTGAAACAGCGCGAGAATTTGCGCTTGGATGGAGACGTCGAGCGCGCTCACGGGTTCGTCGGCAACAATAAGTTTGGGATTGAGCGCCAGGGCGCGCGCGATGGCGATACGCTGCCGCTGCCCGCCCGAAAACTGGTGCGGCAGGCGCGTGGCGGCCTCGGCCGGCAGGCCCACCTGCCCCAACAGCTCGGCCACGCGCGCGGGAATGGCGGCTTCCGGCAGCAGGCGGTGCGCGCGGATGCCCTCGGCGATGGCATCGGCCACCGTGAGCTTGGGGTTGAGCGACGTGACCGGGTCTTGGAAGACCATCTGCATATCGCGCCGGGCCACGCGCAGGGCGGCGCGGGACAGGGTGGACATTTCTGTGCCCATAAACACCACCCGGCTGCCCGCCTGCGGCGGCACCAGCCGCGTGAGCAACCGCGCCAGGGTGGACTTGCCCGAGCCGCTTTCGCCCACCACCCCCAACGTGCTGCCCGCCGGCACCGCACAGCTGAGGTTGTGCACCGCCGGTGGTGTTTCCGGTTTGCGACCCAGCAAGGCGCCCAGCCACGGGCTGCCTGTGGGGGGATAGGTATAGCTGAGGTTTTCCACCTTCAGTAAGGGTTTGGCGTTTTTGGCCAGTTTGGGTGGCGTGGGGTTGAGCGCCAATGTGGCCGCCAGCAGGCGCTTGGTATAGGGCGCCTTGGGTTTGGCCAGCACGGTGGCGGTGGGCCCGTGCTCGACCACCGCGCCGCCGTTCATCACCACCGTGCGGGTGGCCAGCTCCTTCACCACGCCAAAATCGTGCGTGACCCAGACCATCGCCATCCCCAGCTTTTTTTGCAAGCCCTTCACCAGGGCGAGAATTTCGGCCTGCACGGTGACATCGAGCGCGGTGGTGGGTTCGTCGGCCACCAGAACATCGGGGGCGTGCGCGAGCGCCATGGCTATCATCACCCGCTGGCGCTGGCCGCCGGATATCTCGTGCGGGTAGCTGGCCGCGATACGGGCGGGTTCCGGCAGGTGCACCTGCCGCAGGAGCTCATCCACCCGCGCCTTGCGCGCCCGCGCCCCCAGGTTGCCGTGAATGCGGAACGTTTCTTCGATTTGCGCGCCGCAGGTCATCACCGGATTTAATGCCGTGGCGGGCTCTTGGAAAATCATCGCCACCCGTGTGCCGCGCACGCGCTGCCACTGGCGGTTGGTGGCGCCCGCCATCTCTTCGCCCCCGATGGTAAGGCTGGCCACTTCGGTCACCAATTCGGGCGGCACCAGCCCCAACAAGCTGAGTGCGGTTAAGGTTTTGCCCGAGCCGCTTTCGCCCACCACGGCCAGTGTTTCGCCCTTTGCGAGCGTGAGCGACATATCCTTCACCAGCGTTTTGCCGCCGGCGGTGCGGATGGTTAACCCCTTCAACGCCAGCACGGGCGCCGACGCAGGGATGGATGTGGACGTGGCACGGGCGGGCATGGGTTAGGCGACCTTTATCAGTTCTTTGCCGGTGGCGATGTAGGCCATGGGGATATCGTGCGGGGCGGCCAGCGCTTGGGCCACGGGCACGGGAATCTCGAGCTCGGTAAAGCACACCCCCACCGTGCGGCACTGGCGCGGCACGTGGGCCAGCGTGCGGTCGTAGAAGCCGCCACCCATGCCGAGGCGAAAGCCGTTGCGCGCGTAGCCAACCATCGGCACTACCATCAGGCTTGGCCAGATTTCGGGCCCGGTGGCGGCGGGCAAACCCAGCGCATCGGGCTCTAGCGCGCCAAAGGGTGGCCACACGTTAAATACCAGCGGCAACCCCTGCCCCACCACCCGCGGCAAGGCCACCGTTTGGCCCTCGCGCCATAATTCGGCCACGTAGGCGGCGAGGTCGGGCTCGGCGCCCGAGGCGGTATAGAGCGCCACCGTGGTGGGGGATAAATCGGCCACCACGGTGCGCAGGTGGTTGATGATTTTCCATTGCGTGGTGCTGCGTAGATCGGCCGGAATAACCTTGCGGCGATGCAGCAGCGTTTTGCGCAACGCGGCTTTGGTGGGAACCGATGCGGCCTTTGACGACGCCTTGGCTGCCCCCTTGGCCACCCGCGCACGCCCCGACAAAACGGCCTTGGCTGTGGGCATGGCAGCGCTTCGCTTCTAACCCTTGGGATGCGCGAGAATGGTTTCCAGCCTCTCGGCCAGGCCACGGTTGAAAATGGTGACCGCCGACGCCTGTTCATCGAGCCGCTGCTGGGCCTCGGCGACATCGGACGCCAAGGTGAGGCACGCCAGAATAAGGTGGCGGTCGCGGTCGGTTTGGGGGTCGGCCTGCTTCATCTCGTTGACCAACGCATCGACACGTGCCGCCAGCGAGGTGAGGCGGTTGACCTGGTCGGACGGTGAGGCAAAGCGATAGCTGCGCCCGGCAATGTGAACCTCGACCATAACAGTGGATGATGACATCTAGGCGGCTCTCGGTTCTGCGTGCGGTTCGGCGTGGGATGGGGCTTCTTCGGTGGTGGTGGAGGGCTGCGCCTGGGCAGCCTCGATTTTTTCCAGCAGGCTGCCCAAGGCCGCCCGCGCCGCCTGCTGACGCGCCCGCAAACGCGCGTTCTCGGCCTGCAAGGACGCAATGTGGGCCAGCTGCTGCGCCACCTGCTCTTCCAGCTTGGCAAGCTTGTGGGTTATCTCGGCCGACGGTGCGCCTGCGCTGTGTGGCTGATTGAGGCGCGTTTCCACCTCGTTCAGGAGCGCCAACACCCGCGACGCCGCCCGCTGCGCCGGCACCCGCGCCAGCACATCCTGCATCGGCAGGTGCGCTTCTGTCACGGGCGGTTGTGGCGTATTCAGGGTTAGGGCCCTTCCCTTCTGTGCGATTCGACTTCCTTAAGGTAAAGTGCTTGGGCCGCTTATGCAACACTAACCAACACGAAAACGCACTTGATTTTGTTTGACCACCTGCCCCACCCCGATACTTTGCCCCGCATGGACAGCCTAGACGTGCGCGGACGCCGCGTGTTGCTGCGCGTGGACTTTAATACGACCTTCGGCCCCGACAGCACCCCCGACAACCCCCTGCGCCTGGACGACAGCCTTGACACCCTGGTGGCCCTGCTGAAACACGGCGCCCGAGTGGGCATTCTCACCCACCGTGGCCGCCCGCAAGGCCGCCCCACCCCCGGCCTTTCCACCGCTGCCTTACTGCCGTGGCTGACCGCCGCCCTGGCCGCCCGTGGCCTGGCCAATGCGGTGAGTTTTGCGCCGGATTGCATCGGCCGCACGGCCCAACACGCGATGGATGCCCTGGAGCCCGGCCGTGCCGTGCTGCTGGAAAACACCCGCTTCCACCTGGGCGAACAACTGAACCAACTGCCCTTTGTGCAACAGCTGGCCGCGCTGGGTGAGCTGTTCATCAACGACGCCTTTGCCTGCGCCCACCGCCCCCAAGCCAGCACCAGTGGACTGGCCAGCCTTCTGCCCACCGCCCTTGGGCTGCACATGATGACCGAACTGCGGCGCATTTATGCCTGGCACAGCCAAACCCGCCGCCCGCGCGTGCTGATTTTAGGCGGCAGCCACGTGCTGGTTAAGCTTGATTTGCTGGCCCGCCTGCTGGGCCATGTGGACATTGTGATGCTGGGCGGCGCCGTGGGCAACACCTTCCTGGCCGCCAAAGATATTGACCTGTTCCAGACCCTCATTGATTTTGGTGCGCTGGAACCCGCCCGCAATCTGCTGACCGAAGCCGGCGTGCTGGGCTGCCGCCTGCACCTGCCCCGCGACCTGGCCACCGCCCACACCGACACCCCCACGCAGCTGCACAGCTTCTGCGCACCCCACCAACTGACGCCGCAGCTTGTTGGCTGCGATATTGGACCTGCCACCACCAGCCTCTGGCAGCGCCTGCTGGCCGACGCCGCGCACATTGTGTGGCTGGGCGCCCTGGGCCAAGCCGAACACCCCGCCTTTGCCCGCAGCACCTTGGCGCTGGCCGACACCCTGACCAGCCCCGCCCTGCGCGACACCCCCAAGTTGATTGCCGGCAATGGGCTGGTGAACTCTCTGGCCCGCAGCGGCCACATGGAGACGCTGCGCCCCCATGCCTCGAGCGCGGGGTTGGCCCTGCATGTGGCGTTGGGTGGACAGCCTTTGCCTGCGTTGCAGTTTTTGCGCACAGCCCGGCGCTAAAGCATGATTCTCCCCGCTTTATCTTAAAAGAACATACCCATACAAAAGGCCCCTCGCGGGGCCCTTTGTTCAACCGCGCTCTTACTGAGCTGGGGCTGGTGCCGGAGCGGCAGGAGCAGCTTCCGGTGCGGCAGGAGCAGCAGCTTCTGCGGCAGGAGCAGCAGCTTCAGGGGCAGCAGCTTCAGGAGCTGGCGTGCCTTCTGGGGCTGGAGCTGGGGCCGGAGCCGGAGCAGCTTCAGGAGCTGGAGCCGGAGCTGGTGCTGGAGCCGGAGCGGCTTCAGGCATCGGAGCTGGCATCGGGGCGCCTTCAGCCACTGGGGCTTCTGTGGTGCCTTCAGCAGCGTGTTGCTTGGTATACATCATGTAGGCGGCTACGGCCAATACGGCCACGCCAGCGATGATCAAGGGAGCCTTGTTCATAGTGGTGTCCTTTGTTGTTCTCGGTTAGGGCCACCTGCCAGGCTGGCGGCGGCCGCTTGGTTCGCGGGCGGTGGTACAGATGGTTGGCAACCTGTGCCGCGCCGCCTGGTAACCCTACGAAGCTTGCTTGTTTTACCAAACAATAACCTCTGCGAAACCTTCCGCCATTTAGGGGAAGTGTGCCCAAAGTGTCAAGCACAGGCTGGAGCTTTTGCCCAGTTCGGCAGCACCTTGCCCCGCATAAGCCCTTGGTGTGTGGCGATTTTCCTACACCACACCCCCACACACCCTAAGAAACACCACCCTCGCGGTATTTTTTTGCAAGGTTGGTGTAATGTTGTGCCGACCACGCAAGATACTCTTTCTCGGCATCGGTCATCGCGCGCATCGGTTTGGCGGGCATCCCCGCCCAAATAAACCCCGTGGGCACCACCTTGCCCGGACTGACAACCGCCCCTGCGGCAACCATCGCCCCCTGTTGCACAAGGGCACCATCGAGCACCACGGCGCCCATCCCCACCAGGCACTCATCTTCCAGCGTGCACGCATGCACCACCGCGCTATGCCCCACCGTAACCCGATGCCCGATAAGGCACGGAAACTTATTGTGCGTGACGTGCACCACCGCGTTATCTTGAATGTTGGTGTTCTCGCCGATGCGGATGTAGTGCACATCGCCCCGCGCCACCGCGCCAAACCACATGCTGCTGCCGCGCCCGAGATGAATATCGCCCGCAAGGGTGGCCGTGGGTGCTACCCAGGACTCGGCGTGGAGGGTTGGCGCAACCCCTTGAAATAGATACAACGGCATGGGCACTCGCTTTCGGTTGCGCTGCCGCCCGCGCGGCTAGCTGTTGGACAACTTGGTGACCACGTCTTTGGTGGCCAACAACGGGGCCACGATCCCGCTCTCGGATTCGGCCTGGGCCGTTGCGCTACGTTGCGTGCACTGCGCTTCGATTTTGGCGCCATCGGAAATGTGAATACTTCCATACACCACACGGCCGCGAATAAGGGCGTTGGTGCGGCACTCGAGCTTCTCTTCGATTTCCATCGGGCCGTTCACCGTGCCATCGGCCAGCACGCTGGTGGCATAGACCGGGCCATTGATAACCGCGCCCTTGCTGACCACCAATTGGCCCTTGCCGCCTTCGAAGACGCTGACCTTACCATCGATACGGCCATCGACACGCAACTGGCCGCTGAAATAGACATCGCCACGGATTTGCAAATTGCCGGTGATGAGGCAGTGACCGTCGATATCGCGTGGGTCGACCACGTCGAGCGAGACACCCTCGGCTTTGGGCTTTTTGCCTTTGGAACCTAAGAACCACAACATGGACGGCACCCTAACCTATTTCCGCTGAAAAATCCAGCCCGGCCCGCGCCTGCCC
>CANHVX010000018.1 GCA_947464215.1 Pseudomonadaceae bacterium
CAAATATCTTGACCTTTCACAAAGAAAAATGGATGCTGAGGCTCTAAAACAGACGGAAAAATCATTACCTTATGAAGTCACACCCCGTATTTCAACAGAAGCTAGGTTTTAATGACCCCGAGCGGGTTTTTCAGCATCTCATAGCTACTCTGACTGATACGATTAATGATTGGAGTTATTTCGTAAACTGGTCAAAGGTTTCAGAAAATACCAAAAAAGCCAGTCGACTATTAAACTTGATGAACAGCCTTGTTGGGCATGACAACCCAGCTCAAGAGCTGACAGACATTCTGACTGAATACCCAGATACAGCTAAGTTGTTACCTGTGCTGCTCGCATATAGATTTAAGCCAGCAGAAAAATACCGGATTAAGATTATCAAAGAATACAAGACAAAGTTTGAATATGACACCTACGATTTTTCGGCTAAAGGCGCCTTGCCCAAAGCCGATATTGAGAGATTAGTAGAGTTTGCCGAGCGAAGTGGGTTTCTGAGCCAACTCGCAAACAAAAACATTAAGTCCCTCCCTGATTATTTTTTTGGTGTTGAGGTAGGGCTTGATAGCAATGGACGCAAAAACCGTGGTGGCACAGCCATGGAGACGATGTTAGAGCACTTCGTTGCAGATATATGCGCTAGACACGGTTTTGAATACATCGCGCAGGCCACTGCACCAAAAGTAAAAGCTAAATGGGGTAAGATGATTACCGTTGAAAAATCATCCCGTAAGATTGATTTTGCCGTTAATACACCAGAAAAACTCTATCTTATAGAGGCAAACTTTTATGGTGGTGGCGGTTCTAAGTTGAAGTCTACAGCTGGGGAATACAAAACAGATTTTCGTCGTTGGACTGCTGACGGACATCAGTTTATTTGGGTTACAGATGGAGCGGGTTGGGTTGGCACCCAACGACCACTTCAAGAGACCTTTGATGATACCGATTACATCTTAAATCTGGATATGGTCGTGCAAGGCTTATTGGAAGGCATAATAACCGACCTTAAGTAAATGGGCATATTGACCCCCTAAAAATACTTCTTGCTTCCCCTCATTTTAAGTGGCAAAGTAGGAAGTATAAATAGAGGGGATGTTCGTTCATGAATGTAGTTAAGCTGTTTAACCCAAGAAGCACGGCTGATATTTTAGCTGGATATGGTCTGCCTGATGAGGCAGTTCTGAAACAAGCTTTGATTGCTGGGCACTTGGCAAAGTCAGGCTGCGTTGCAAATGATGCACTTCAGTTTCCTGCCTTTCTGCAATGGAACACCGTTCAAAAAACCCTGCGCGAAATCTTGTTGAAAGACGGGTGGCGGAGAGTCAATGAAGGGATGTATGCCTTGGTCGTCAGCCCCGATGGCAAGCGTGCTATTGTGGTTGCCTCTGGCGATGAGTTTACTGGGATTGAAGGTGTTCAGCACCCAACTACCAAGTGTCCCAAAGGGCCACGCACAGTTAATGCGGTTCAGCAAAATGCATTGCTTTATCATGGTGACTTCTTCCCTGAAACCCTGCCGCAAATGCGCGATAGTGAGATAGATGGTCGGGAGACTTGGATTCTGCTGTTCAACACAGATAACGGTGTTTTGCGTGCGGAGATTTCTCGCCCAGGTTCAATCGGGGGCGATGGCCATATCAATGCTTGGCAACAGCGTGTAATCCTTTCTGAGGCGCCTTTATCACCAGCACTTGACCTGCCAGAGACCCCAGATTATGCACCTACGGAAGATATTGAAATCACCAGAAAACAGTAGGCATAAGGTATATGTTCAACCCAAAAAGACTGACATTAGCCCGCGAACGACGAGGACTAAGTAAGCGGAAGTTAGCCGAAAGTATCGGCGTGTCTGACCGTGCCGTAACAGCATACGAAGGTGGAGAATATCCACCAGAAGACGCTAGTCTAGCCAAGATTTGCGGTGCATTAGGCTTTCCCCCTTCTTTTTTCACTGGAGCAGATAACCTTTTCCAACCCCAACCTGAAACCGTCAGTTTCCGTTCGTTATCTACTCTAACCTCGCCAAAAAGAAATGCTGCAATCAGTTCAGCAACGATTGCCTGCATGCTGGATGATTGGATTGACGCTAAGTTTGGTCGCCCTCAACTGAATGTGCCTGACCTGCGGGGGATGTCTTCCGAAGAAGCGGCAAACGGAGTGCGCGTTGCGTGGGGACTGGGTGAGAAACCCATCAAGCATATGGTTCAACTTTTAGAGAGTAAGGGGATTCGGGTTTACTCCTTAGCGGAGATGGCTAATGAGGCGGACGCTCTCTCATTTTGGAAAGAACAAACACCCTTTGTGCTACTTAATATTCAAAAATCTCCAGAGCGGAGCCGCTTTGACGCAGCTCACGAGCTTGGCCACTTGGTCATGCACCGCCATGGAGGCCCACAAGGACAAGATGCCGAAAAAGAAGCGAATGATTTTGCCTCTGCCTTACTAATGCCCCGTTCAGGCCTGCTGGCAACAGTTCCGCCAGTTCCCACCTTACCTCAAGTGCTGCAACTAAAGGCCTACTGGTTGGTCTCGGCTATGGCGATGGTTTATCGACTCAAGGAAGTTGGAGCCATTACCGAATGGCATAGCCGTATACTATTTCAAGATCTTGCGATGAAAGGTTATCGTCGTGGAGAACCTGATGGAATGATGCAACGGGAAACTTCGCCAAGTTTAACCAAGATTTTTGAGGCGTTAAGAAAAGAACATATGCCTAAATCTAAGATTGCCGCCGATCTTGGCCTTCTAGAATCGGAGCTTGAACAACATGTTTTTGGTCTGGTGATTCAGAGCATCCATGGTAATGGGGGAGATAGCTCCTTTACACCAAGTTTTAAGCCAAACTTTAAGCCTCAGTTTACGGTTATTAAGTAGCTTTTTCTTGACCTTTCGGCCACTTATCTCTAGCGTATTTGTGCGTCCTTGACGGGGCGTGGGGCCTAGTAACCTCTCCTAAACGGCAGCGACACCTGCCGTCACCAAAACTGTCGCCTACCAACCATGAGGCTGGGTGAGGCGGCGGAATACAATAGCGCTTTGCGTAAATACGCTGCGCCGTTTTAGGACGGTTACTACTCCCCGGCCACCATTATTCCAGTGGTGGCCCCTTAAACCAAGGGAGGGCAGACCGGATGGCCGCATTTTTCAACTTACTTGCAATCGGTAGCATCTTGGCTGGCATGGTGCTGGCGTTTCTGCACCTCAACCAAGGTAAGCGCACTTTGCCCTTCGCCGATGATTCTCACGCCCGCACCTTTGGTTGGGGCCTGCTGATGCCTTTGTTGCTGATGGTGGGCTACGCCTTCCGCGAAGAACCCATGGCAAACGGGAGCCTCTGGCTAATGGTCGTCATGCTTGCGGCAAGTGCTGGCTGGTTTTACCTCGCAGGCAGCTACCGTTACAGCATGCGCCGCTGGAACATGCCCCTATGGCAGGGAGTGGCTTGCGCCCAGTTTTGCGGCCTCATCGTTATCGGTGCAGGCAGCCTGTTTGCCTTTGGTGCCGAAGATGCCGCCCGCGAGGCTTACCTGCGGGAGCATGAACCTGCCCGCTTCGCGGCTCTCCAAGCAAGTAAAGTGGCCGAAGCCCAACAGGCTAAACAACGGGAGGAGGCATGGGAGACCAGCCAACGCCAAAAACAAGCGGCCCAAGAACAGCAAGAGTGGGAGGCTGAGTATCAGAAAGCCTGCCGCACTCCCGAAGCCTTCTTGAGCATGGCACAGGACATTGCTCGTGAGCGGCTTAAGTCACCTGCCTCGGCAAAGTTTGCCAGCTGGCGCGACCCCGCCGTGAAATACAGCGGCACCACCGACCACATAACCAAGGAGTGCGTATGGGCGGTAAAATCCTATGTGGATTCGCAAAACAGCTTTGGGGCGATGATGCGGACGGGCTTCATGGCCGAGATACGCTTGCTGCGGGATAAGCAGATGACCATGCGGCTGGTAGACTTCTCGGCCTTCCCAAGCCCCCAATGACCGCCCCAAGCTGCACCAAAAGAACGGCAAAGATTTTTCAAGGGCTGGGCCTAACACACCCCCGCCCAAGGGGCATATGTGCAAAAAATGCACATATGCGGGATGCAGCCAAAATCCAGTTGTTTCCATTTTGGAAATAGCTGATATTGGGCTTAGGCCATAAGTTCCATTTTGGAACGCATGAGAAGAGCTGCCGCCCGACCCCTTTATAAAGACCATGATGTAGAGTGATGTTATCAGATATTACTGTGGACCAAATCTGGACCATTTAAGTGTGCAAGCGCTTGCAAAACTATGATAAATAATGATTGTAAGGCGTGATAACAGGCATTATGAGTGCCCTGCTCTAACCGCTGAGCTACACGCCCACCGGCCGTTCTATAGCACTGTCATCCTGTGTGCGGCAAGCGCGAATCATGCGGAAAGCGCGCGCCGCCAGCGCCCATCGGCGTCGCGGGTGGCGTGGCCGTCAAGCTCCAGTTCCACCAGCAGGGCGTTGGCTGGCGCGATAATGCTGGGGGGCTGTTTTAACCGTGTAAATAAAGTGGCGAAATCGGATGACATTTTGCCGATAAATCATTATAAATCCAACATGGATTTTAGCCCGCTTACCCCTTATCAAACCCTCATGCAGGGCTACCCGCACCCTTGGTGCTTTGGTGGCGGCTGGGCGATTGATGCCATGATTGGCAAAGTGACCCGCCCGCACGCCGATGTGGATGTTGTGATTTGGCGGGCTGACCAGCACGCATTCCGCGCCCAGTTTGCCGACTGGGATTGGCAGGCTTACACCAATCGTGAGCCACGCCCGTGGCCTGCTAACGAGTTTCTAGAGTTACCTGACCACAACACCCATGGCAAAAAGGCTGGGCAAGAACTGGAAATGCTGATGCTGGAGCGTGAAAACGATGACTGGTGGTTCCGTCGCAACTCCGCCATCCGTATGCCCGCCAACCGTGCCATGGTGGCAACGCGCTTGGGGTTCAGCGTGCTCAACCCCGCCATCGCGTTATTATTCAAGAGCAACCGCCTTGAGGACAAAGACCACCGCGATTTTGAACATGTGTTGCCCGTGATGGAAGCCGCCGACCGCGCTTGGCTCAAGAAGGTATTGGCTATCATGGATGCGGAGCATGTTTGGGTTGGGAGGCTTTAGGTATGTTAGATGTGATTGTCGTAGGTGCTGGCCCATCAGGTAGCAGTGCGGCATATGAACTTGCTAAAACTGGACTTTCAGTAACCCTGATAGATAAAGAAGACTTCCCTAGAGATAAGCCTTGCGGAGGTGGGCTAACAAACAAAACACTCAATCGCCTAAATGTAGATGTATCTGGGATAGTTGAACGTCATTCAAATAGTATGGAGTTAACATATTGTATGAAGAAAGCTGTTACGGCTCCTGATTTAGGGGTATTTTGTAACATGGTGCAACGACCTATGTTTGATACATTTCTTCGCGATACCGCTGTTAACGCAGGGGCAGTTTTCAAAAAAGTTGGTCGCATTGAGGCGGTATCTCATTATCGCAATCACATAGATATTACTCTAGAAAATGGGGAAGCTATTTCAGCGCGATGGCTTATTGCCGCTGATGGGGCTAAAAGCAGAATACGTCGTTTAGTTCACAATAAAAAGGTAGTTTCGCAAGCCTTTGCCTTAGAAGGTAAAGCACCTTTGGATAAAAACCAAAAAGTCAGTTTTGATTTTTTTGTTGTGCCATGGGGGTATGGGTGGGTTTTCCCTAAAGGTGACCACCACAATGTAGGTATTATTACATTCAATCGTAAAATAAAAATCAGTCATAAAGAGCTTCAAGAATATTGCCAAGCTAAACTTGGGCATACTAATCTTTCTGAGGTAGTTGGGCACCCCTTGGGTATTGGGCCTCATAACGGAGCACTGGGTATTAGGCGTATCCTGTTTGTTGGAGACGCCGCAGGAAATGTTGAGCCGCTGTTGGGAGAAGGCATTCATAACGCTATTTATAGTGGTCAGAAAGCGGCCAAGGCCATTTCTAAAGGTGGCACAACATGGCTGGTCCATTTTCGTTATTGGTTTACTATGCAACGACAACGGTTAGATATTGCCACTAGTCATAACCTAGCCTTGGCATTTTATCGGTTTCCACGATTGGGATGGTTTTTTCTTTCTCAAAAATGGTTTCTACGCAAACTAATGGCAGGTTTTGTGAATGGTGAAAGATTAGATACATCAATTAGAGGATTTTAGCATATGCACATCATTGTCATCCGCCACGGCCAAACCACGGGCGATGTGGAAGACCGCTATGGCGGGGCCTATGATGATGCGCTCTCGCCCGAAGGCGAAGCGCAGGTGAGGCAGTTGGCCGAGGAGTTGGCGGGCAAAGGCATGCAGCAGATTTACACCAGCCCCCTGCAGCGTGCTGAGCAAACCGCACAGGGTGTCATGAGCGTTTAAGCAGAAACCCCGCGCCGCCAGCGCCCATCGGCGTCGCGGGTGGCGTGGCCGTCAAGCTCCAGTTCCACCAGCAGGGCGTTGGCTTCGGCTTCACTTAGGCCGGTTTGGCGCAGCAGTTCGTCAAAGGTGGCGGGCACGTGGCCAAGCAGGGCAAACAGGCGGGTGCGGGCGGGCGGGGTTTCAAGGCCCAGCGGGGCTTCTGGCAACGCCATGGGGTCATCTAGGGGGGCGAGTCCTTCATCGTCAAACAGGTTGGCTTGGGGCGAGTAACGCACCAGGTAGGGCGCGGCCGAGTGCGGCAGCTGCGGCAGAATATCGGCGGCATGTTCTACCAAGGCCGCGCCGTTTTTCAGCAGCCAGTTGGGGCCGCTGCTGCGCTGGTCGCTGGGCGTGCCGGGCACGGCCCATACTTCGCGTCCGTAGCCCAGCGCGCACTCCGCCGTAATCAGGCTGCCGCTGTGGCGGGTGGCTTCGCTCACCACCACACCCACACTCAGCCCGGCAATAATGCGGTTGCGCTGCGGGAAGAGGCTGGCGGTGGGCACCATGCCCCACGGCTGTTCACTTACCACGCAGCCGTGTTCAATAATGCGCCCACGCAGGGCGGCATTTTCCGGCGGATAAATATGGTCAACGCCGCCGGCCACCACAGCAATGGTGGGGCTGCCCGCAAGCAGCGCACCTTCATGCGCGGCGGTGTCAATGCCGCGCGCCAGCCCGCTGGTGATGCACACACCTGCCCGCGCCAAATCGGTGGCCAGCGTGCGTGTCCAGGCCAGGCCTGCGGCGCTGGCGCTGCGGTTGCCCACAATGGCCACTTGGCGGCGCGCAAGGTGCGCAACATCGCCTAAAACCGAGAGCACAATCGGTGCATCCGGCAACTCGCGCAACGCAGCGGGGTAAGTGTCATCGCCGTAAAACACAAGGCTGGCCTTGGCGTTGTGCAGCATGTCCAGCTCGCGTTGAAGCAGCGTATCCGAGCACAGAGAAAATTTTTCACTCGCCCAAACACCGCAGGCATCAAGGGCATTCAACGCCGTTGCATAACGTCGCATCAGTTTATGAAATGTTTTTGGCCCGATATTTTGCGTGCGGATAATGCGGAGTTTCGCCAGGTTTTCTGCAGATATTTTCATAGTTCAGATGCTAGCAAATGTTCACAATTATGTCACACACCATCTGCGGCATTGCAGCACAAAAAGGCAGTATGTCTTCTAATGGCGGCGCGGCTGTGCGTAACATGCGTTTAGTAAACAAAGGAACGAATGAAGTCATGCCCGCTGTTGTTATTACTGTCGCACAACAAAAAGGAGGCGTAGGTAAATCTACGCTTGCTGCGCACCTTGCCGTCGCATTTGCCCAGCAAGGGTATTCCACCATGCTGTTCGACACCGACCCCCAGGGCACCTGCACCCACTGGCACGCCCAGCGTAAAAAGGGCGATATCGGCCTGGTCGCCACATCCGGCTGGCGCCTGACGCGCGACTTGTCGATGGCGCGCGAGAGCAACGATATTATCGTGATAGACACCCCACCCCACGCCGAGATGGATATCAAGGTCAGCGTCCGCGCGGCCGATATGGTGCTGGTGCCCATCCAACCAAGCCCCGCCGATGTATGGGCGGTGCGCGAAACCTTTAATACCATCAGCGGCGAGAGCCGGCAGTGCATGGTGGTGCTGAACCGTGTGGTTCACCGCGCCAACATCACGGAAGAAACAAAACAAAAACTGATGCAACTCGAAATTCCGGTCGCCGAACAAGAAATCGGTAACCGCGTCCTGTTTGCCGCCAGCATGGAAAGTGGTCTCACCGTGCTGGATGGCTTTGCCAACCCGAGCCAGATTGAAATCACCAATTTGGTGCGTGGTCTTGCGGCAAAACTTGGGCTTACCTTCAAGGGTAAGTCGTCCAGCTCTAAGTCAGAGCCGGTGAGCACATCCCCCTCAACCCCTGAAGAAGGACATAACAACATGGTAGTCAAAAAGAAGGCCGTTGCTAAAAAGCCGGCCGCCAAGAAGCCAGCTGCTAAGAAGCCGGCCGCTAAAAAGGTAGTGAAAAAAGCTGCTCCTAAAAAGAAGGCCGCAGTAAAGAAGGTTGCTGTCAAAAAGCCAGCCGCCAAGAAGCCAGCTGCCAAAAAAGCAGCTCCAGCCAAAAAAGCCGCCTAGTTTAGGTTGCTTTTTGCAAACCACCGGCCGCAAGGCCGGTGTTTTTTTTATGTCAATAGATGGGTCAGGGTAGGCTGTATATCGGGCTGATGCCACGCAAAGCCATGCTGCAAAAGCACGGTGGGCCGCACGGCCGCATCCGTCAGCAAAAGCGAGTGCCCCATGTCGCCAAACAGCAGCCGCACAACGGGTGCGGGCATGGGCAGCAGGGCTGGGCGGCCAAGGGCGTGGGCCAGGGCGCGGGTAAAATCGCGGTTGGTGGTGGGGTGGGGGGCCACCAGGTTTACGGGGCCGGTCAATTCGGGGGTGTGGGCGGCAAAGGCCAGGGCGCGGGCGGCGTCGGGCAGGCTTATCCAGCTCATGCGCTGGGTGCCGGGGCCCAAGGGGCCGCCCAGGCCAAACCGGAAGGGCGGCAGCATGCGGGCCAGGGCACCACCATGGGGTGCCAGCACCACCCCCAGCCGCGCAAACACGCAGCGGGTGCGTGGTAACGGGGGGAAGGTTTCCAGTTGGCGGCAGAGTTGCGCCGCAAAGCCACTGCCGGCGGGCGAGAGTTCATCGGCGCCATCGGGGTAGGTGTGGGTGTCACCATAAAAACCAATGGCGCTGGCAATCACACATACCTGCGGGGGGCGTTTAAGTGTCGCGAGGGCGCGGTACAGGCTTTCAACTCCCGCGCTGCGTTCGGCCAGCATGGTGGCTTTAAAGGTGCGGGTCCAGCGGGCCGATATATTCCGCCCTGCCAAGTGGAACACGCCATCGGCGCCATCCAGCGGGCTCCAGTCAAATCCGTCGGGGGTGCGCAGAACGGGCCGCAGCGTGTGGCCTTCGCGTTGCAGATGGGCGGCCAACGCACGCCCGATAAACCCATGGGAACCGCTTATTGCATAAATCGCCATACGCGCAGCATAAGCCACAACTGCCCAATCCGTCCACAGTTGGGTGAACACAGAGTCTTGCCTAAGCCGCGCAGCCGCCATAGAGTGTGGGGTATGAAAACGCTTGTGCAACGCTACATTATACCTTTAGCAACAACTGGGGCGGTGGGTGTGGCCTTGGCGGTGGTGGCCAATCCGCTTTTGGGGTTGGGGGTGTCCTTTTTGGGGATGCTCGCCCTGGCCTATTTGCTTGTGCAGGCCGATGCCCGCCTCATCATGCAGCTGCGCCAGAACATCGAGAAGGTGGAATCCGGCGTGATGCCCGAGGCCATCACCACGCCGCGTGCCGATGAACTTGGCACCCTCACGGCCGCCGTCAACCGCATGGGCAAGCACGACAAAGCCACGCAGCAAGCCAACACCGACCCTCTCACGGGCCTGGCCAACCGCCGTGGTGTGCTGGCCAAACTGGAAGGCGCGTTCAAGCGCCAGCAGGGTCTTTCGTTGTTCTACATAGATCTCGACAAATTCAAGCCCATCAACGACCAATACGGCCACGAAATGGGCGACGCCGTGCTGATGAAAGTGTCCGAGCTGATGCAATCCTGCGTGCGCGAGAACGACACTGTGGCACGCCTGGGCGGCGATGAATTCCTGATTGTATTTTTCGGCCTGACCGATACCGCCCTCATCGAAGAGCGCGCCAAAAAGCTGCTCGAGATGCTGAACGAGCCGATGTGGGTGAACGATGTGCGCGTCAAAATCGGTGGCAGCATTGGCATCACGGTGGCGCCAAAAGATGGCGCAACGGTCGAGGCGCTCATGCAAGCCGCCGATGAAACGATGTATGCGGTGAAGAAGGCTGGCCGTAACGCGTATAAGTTTTATAGCTAGAGTGGTGGGGCAGGGGGGCAACGCAATGAAAACATGGCTGGCGGTATGTGGGGTGGCGGTGGTGGTGGCCGGGTGCGCGGGTACACCCACCGAGGGCGAACTCACGGGCACCGTGGGCAGCCTGTATAACGACGGCATGGATGCCCTCGGGGAAAAACGCTACGAAAAGGCGGTGCATTACTTCTCCGAGCTCGAGCGCCAATATCCCTACAGCGGCTGGGCCACCAAAGCCCAAATCATGGAAGGCTACGCTCAGTTTCAGCAGGGCAACCACGAAGAGTCCAACGTCACGTTGGAACGCTTCATTCGCATGCATCCGGGCCACCCGCAGCTGCCCTATGCGTATTACTTGAAGGGCCTGAATCATTATAACCGCCTCACCGATGTGATGCGCGACCAAGAGCAAACCCGCAAAGCGCGCGATGCCTTT
The DNA here is from genome assembly GCA_947464215.1 of Pseudomonadaceae bacterium. Lineage (GTDB taxonomy): Bacteria > Pseudomonadota > Alphaproteobacteria > UBA2136 > UBA6156 > JADCGN01. The sequence continues at coordinate 10,783 of CANHVX010000018.1, forward strand.
GCCGAGGTGGTGAACCGCTTCCCCGAAAGCACCTACGCCGCCGACGCCAAGCTGAAGCTCACCCTGTGCGACGACCACTTGGCCGGACGCGAGATGGTGGTGGGCCGTTTTTATCTGAAGCAGCAGCAGTATTTGCCCGCCATCAACCGCTTCCGTGCCGTGGTGAAAGAGTATCAGAAAAGTGCGCAAACGCCTGAAGCGCTCTACCGCCTCACCGAAGCCTACATGGCGCTGGGCGTGAACGATGAAGCGCAACGCGCCGCCAGTATTCTGGGCTACAATTATCCGGCCTCCGAATGGTATGAGAAGGCCTATAATCTGCTGACCGAGCAAAATCTGGCACCCAAAGGCCAGAAGGATAGCTGGGCGAAAAAACTGGCGCGTGGCTTTGCCGATATGTTCTAGTTGGGCCTAAGTGCGTCCTTGCCCGCGGGGCCAAAAACAGCTAGATTTGTGCCATTCATAAGCCATAAACAACGGGAACAGGGGGGCCGCGCGTGCTCACCACGCTCACCATTCGCAATATTGCACTTATTGCCGCCGAAGAATTAAATCTGTCGGCCGGGTTCCATGCCCTCACCGGCGAAACGGGCGCGGGCAAATCGCTGCTGCTCGATGCCTTGGGCCTAGCGCTCGGGGCTCGGGCCGAGTCTGGGCTTGTGCGCCATGGCGAAGCCAGCGCCGATGTTACGGCCCACGTGGTGCCCGCCCACACACCCGCCTTGCAACAGGTGTTGGAAGAACATGGCTTGGCGCGGGAAGAGGGCGGGCTTACGCTGCGCCGCCATATCAAGCGGGAAGGGCCCAGCAAGGCCTGGGTGAATGGCACGCCGGTGCCCGTGGCCGTGCTGGCCGAATTGGCCGAGCATGTGGTCGATGTGCAGGCCCAGCACGCGCACCACGCGCTGTTGCAGCCCACCCAGCAGCGCGATATGGCCGATGCCTTGGCGGGCCTCATGCCCCTGCGCAGCCAAACGGCGCACGCCCACACAGAATGGCAGCGGGCGCACCAGCAGGCCGAAGAGGCCGCCGCACGGCTGCATCAGGCGCAGGCCGAAGCCGAAACCGTGGCCCGCTGGCGCGCAGAGCTCGACGAGCTGGCCTACCAAGAAGGCGAAGAAATAACGCTGGCCGCCCAGCGCACGCGGCTTCAGCATTTCACGCAGCTGCACGCCAGCATGGTGCAGGCCGATGAGGCGCTGTCCAATCCCACCAGCGGCAGCGTGGCTACGTTGCGGGCGGCGGCACGGGCGGTGGCACAGGCGGCCAAAATCGATGAAACATTGGCGCCCCTCGCCACCCAACTCGAAAGTGCCCGCAACGAGGTCGAAGATGCCGCGCACACCACCGCACGCGCCTTGGGCGGGCTCGAGTCCGAGGGCAGCCTCGAGCAGATCGATGATCGGCTGCACGCGTTAAAGGCCGCCGCGCGTAAACATCTGTGCACCATCACCGAACTCGGGGCCAAGCAGGCCGAATACGCCGCACATAGCTCGCAGCAGGGCGCGCGGGAAGAGGCGGCGCATAGCGCAGCCCAAGCCGCCATGGCCGCGCGGCAGGCGTTTATGGCGTGCTGCACACAGCTCACCCAGGCACGCCAGCAGGCGGCTACCACGTGGGGCCCGGTGCTC
>CANHVX010000019.1 GCA_947464215.1 Pseudomonadaceae bacterium
ACCGTGTGCGAAACCTTGAATGTGCTGGCTTACAAAATTGAATGTGACGCCCGCGAAGAGGCATACCAGGCTGAGGATGAGGCTGATGCCGAAAACGCCATGGCACCCGCTGAGACCCCGCCTGAGGTGGACGAAGGCGAGCTGCGGCTGGGGGACCGGCTGGATATGGACCGCAAAACGACGGTGCACTAAAGCGATGTGCCTCACCCATGTTCACACAGCCTTAAAAGCTGATTTCCGCAGCGAATTAAAGGGGAGGCTATGCCTCCCCGCTTTTTTTTGTGTGCAAGATGTGCGACAAGGACACTATGGCCCCTGATACCACCCCAGATGTGATTTGTGAAAACCGCCGCGCGCGGTTCCATTACGAATTTCTGGATTTTTATGAAGGTGGCCTTGTGCTGGAAGGCCCCGAAGTGAAAAGCCTGCGCCGGGGCGGCGGGCAACTGAATGAGGCCTACGCCAGTTTTTCCCGCGGGGAAATGTGGCTGATTGGCGCCCACATAGCCCCCTATGCCCATGCCAGCACCGCCGTGTATGGCGATGCCTACGACCCCCGGCGCAGCCGCAAGCTTTTGCTGCATGCATCTGAGATTAAGAAGATTAGGCAAATGCTTGATACGCAGGGTTTAACGTTGGTTCCGCTGCGGCTCTTCTGGCAGCGTGGGCGGGTGAAAGTGGCCCTGGCCGTGGCCCGCGGGAAGAAAACCGTGGACAAGCGCGAGACCATTAAACGCCGCGACGAAGCCCGCGCGGTGGCGCGTATTTTCAAGGGGCGCAAATAACCCCCCATGGCCGAGCCCGCCGCCGTAATGGTGCGCACCCGCGCCGACCTGGCCGCCCGCGTGGCCGCCTGGCCCGAACACAACCGACAAACCCCCACGTGGGCGCTGGTGTTTGTGGGGGAAATCCCCTCGGCCTCGGCGCTGGCTGCCGCCCGGCACGCGGCTAAAATCTGTGACCGGGTGGCCGCCGTGGTGTGCCCGGTTGACCCGGTGGCCGGAGCGCGCATTGGCCCCAACTTCGCCACCTTGATACGCAGCGCCGGGGTTGACCTGGTGTGGGCCCCAGCCCCTGAAAAAACCCCCCAGTTGTCTGTGACCTTGGGAGGCACCGATGTGGCCGGTGTGGATGGGCGTTTGATCCTTCAGGGATTGTTGGCGGTTCTGCCCCTGGTGGTGGTGGCCCATGCCGCCGAATTGCCCCTGGTGCGGGCGCTGCGTGTGGTGCAAAGCGAATTGGGGGATGTGGCCGTGGTGCGCATTGTGCGTTAGGTTTAACTTTAATATAATATTATATTATACTATAATTATTAATTAAATTAAGATTTTTGTTGACGGGGGCAGGGCAGGGGTGCCTATGGTGGTTGCTAGAACATGAAAGGCACTGATGATGGCGCGCGTAACCGTTGAAGATTGTGTAAACATTATCCCGAACCGCTATGAGCTGGTGCTGATTGCCGCCCAGCGTGCGCGTGACATTGCCGCCGGCGCCAGCATTACCGTTGACCGCGACAACGACAAAAACCCCGTTGTTTCGCTGCGCGAAATCGCCGCCAAAACCATTGACCTGGAACAGGTGCGTGACCACATTGTGAACGGTGTAAACCGGATGGCCGACCTGAACAGCGAAGACGCCGAGCTGATGGCCCTGGCCGGTGCCGGCATGGACACCAATGCCACCGCTGTGGCGATTGAAGAAGTGATTTTTGACGGTGTGGCGACCATCGCCGCGGCCGAAGATGAGCTGGTGGAGCTTGGTGCCGACGGCGAAGGTGGCGATGGCGATGACGGCGCGGTGGACGCGGCCGACATTGACCTGGACGCTGGTGCCGATTTGGTGGGTGAAGAGTATAAGTAAGGCAAATAGCCTAAGGAAACCCCCGGTTGTGTGAACAACCGGGGGTTTTGTCTTTTCCAGACCGACGTGCATTGCCTCTTTATGAGGCGGCGCCTGCATGCGTTTAGTGTTCTGCGCTTGCTGGCCACTCGTAGCCAGCCATAGCACGTTCCACGGCTTCATGCATAAAGTCGGGCAGGGGGGTTGTGAAGCTGTGAAGCGCTTGCACCAGCTCTCGCTGGGTATGGCACCGTTGAGGAACCCTGTTGTCTTTGTCCCGAATGCCAAGCTCGCCGCTGGCGTAGAACACCAGGCAAACTTGATCGAGCGTGGTCAGCGTTTCGAACATGACACAATAAAGAACGTTGTTTTCGTTGTGTATTTCAACCATTACGTTGAGGTGATAGTGCGGGCAGTGCTCTTCAAGCCATGTGGTTAACGGTTTGCTTGAGGGCACGTTGAGATTCAGGTTATTCAGGAGCGTTTCGTGCGAGTGGGGCATGTGACAATGACCTCGGGCGCAAAAAAGGGACGGGACAGATGGCCCTTGGGCCATGTGCTTGGCCAGGATATCTACTCCGATTTCAGGATTTGGCAAGAGTTGGGCTCGGCGCGTGTGCATTTTCCGTGTATAGATGTGCCGTTGATTCCCGTTTTTTTGGAGGCCACTGTATGTCAGCCGCCCTGAACTTTCCGCGCGTGGTAGGGATAAGCACCCGGCGGATGCCTCGTAAGCCTATGTTTGACCACGAAAAAAAGGCGCTTGCGGGCCCTGGAGCCCATGACCTTATGGCGCCCTTCCAGGTGGTGCATGTAACCCATAACCCCGACGAACCCCGCTTGGTAACCCTGTGGTGGCATCTGTTTTGGATGCTTAAACACCAATATGATAGCCATCCTCAGGGGTTGAGTGTGTTGGTGCACCATGCGGCCGTGCTGACGGACCACCAACGCATGCTACGCGACTTTATGTTGGTGCAGCGGTTGCTGGATGCCCGGGGCTTTCTGCTGCCGTTGCAGCGCGAATGCCTTGCGCTGCTTGATGTTACGCTGACCTAACTACGACGATTGCGCCGGCATTCCCCCGTTTGGGAGTGCCGGCGCTTTGCCATGCCTTGCGGCGCGAAGGACACAGCGTGTGTGCCTAACGTGGTGCCATGTTCATTTCCCCCTTGCTGTGACGCGCTACCCCGTTATGCTTAGAAAGCCGAAACCAGGCCCATAAAAAAAAGAGCTAAAAACTCGGGACTATGAAGGGACAAAACCCACTAAAAAAATGTGGAAAACCGCCCAAAATGGACAAAATGGACCAGAAAATTATCTGGAACACCAAGCGGACAACCAACGGGACAACCTGAACGGCAACCTGACCGGCGAAGAAAATAAACCCATAAACACCGGTGAATTGGTTCTTTCTGCAAGAGGGAACCCTTAACGAACAACCCCCCATATGCTCTGCACATGGGGGGTTTTTACGCGGTCGCTTATTTTGACTCGTAGACCTCGGGGTTGACCCAGGGCGCCAGAGCGTTCTTCACCGCGAGGGCAAACATCTCGTCGCGCTTGACAATATCGTTGGTGAGAATGGCGTTCACCCCCTTCGCATAATCATACTCCAAACCCAGCGACTGCACGTGCGGGCGCAGTTCGCCGCCGGCGATCATCGCCTGGCCCCAGCTGCGAGGCAGCGGCGTGCCCGTGGTGGGAATGGCGATTTCCTTGGTGCCATCGGTCACCGCCACAAAGCTGAACATGATCCAGTTGCCGCCAATTTTCATCACCCCGCCTTCCAGGCCCACGCCCAGATCGGCGCCGCCTTCCAGTTTGGCGGCGCGGGCGCGGTTGATGGCGCCTTGCATGGTTTGCTCGAGCCCGATGGGCTGGCTGGGCACCCCCGAGGATACCTCGGCGCCGGTGACGTTGGCCTCGGGCCAATAGGCTTGCACACCTTGCATAACCGCGCTGACCTTGGCGCTATTGGTGCTGCCAACCATGATCGATTTCATCTGTCTGTGACCTTTGTTCGTTTGATTTCCGTATTCATAATACACCCACGAAATATGGGGAATAAGTGTGCCTGATATTTAGGCAGGTTAAGCACGCGCCGTGTGGCGCCCGATGAGGTGTGTGATGGTGGGCCAGGAGGGACTCGAACCCCCACGCTTTTGGCGCCAGGACCTAAACCTGGTGCGTCTACCAATTCCGCCACTGGCCCGTGGACTTCGTATTTACGGGGTGGCGGGTACTTCGTTTCCGCCACCCCGTAGGGTTGTGACAAGAGGTATCACAGCCCCCGTGAGGTAACACATACTTACCACCCCACGGCATGGCTTGCTTATGGCATAGGCGTGGCCAGATGAAAAGAGGCTTAGGCTTCGGCCATGAGGCGGTTGATGGTTGTCATATTGTTGGAAATTTCGTTGGTCACGGCTGATTGCTCCTCGGTGGCGGCGGCCACGGCCGTGGTGGTTTCCACCACCTCGTTCACAGAGCTTTGAATTTGTGTGATGGAGTGCGCCACGCTGGAGGCAATATCTTGTATCCCGCGAATTTCCCCGGAGATTTTGTCGGTGGAGCTGCTGGCCTGAGAGGCGAGCCGCTTCACCTCATCGGCCACCACGGCAAACCCGCGCCCCGCATCGCCGGCGCGTGCGGCCTCGATGGCGGCATTCAGGGCCAACAGATTGATTTGGTCGGAAATATTCTGGATAAGCGTGAGCACTTCGCCCATCGCCTTGGCGGAGGACACCATTTCGCCCACCGAGCTGCTGGCGGTGTTGGATTGCCCTTGCACCGTGCGGGCAGCGTCACGCGTGATGCCCATGTTGCGCGAAATTTCGGTGATGGAATTGGTCAGCTCGGCCGTGGCGGCGGTTACGGCGTTGATGGAATCGCCGGTTTCTTGCTGGACCTGCCGTTTGCGTGTGATGTCGTTGGCATACTTCACCACCTGGCAGGGCTTGCCGTCGTTGTCGTAGCGCACCGTGTAGGAGGCATTCAGCCAGATATTCCGCCCACCACGCCCCACACGTTGGAATTCTCCGGTTTGAATGTCGCCCCGGTTCAGGGCCTCCCAAAAGCGTTTGTAATCTGCGGAGTTGGCATAGTCGGGGTAGCAGAATATCCGGTGATGCTGGCCTCTGATTTCCTCAAGCGAATAGCCGGTGCAGCGCAGAAAATTCTCGTTGGCGTCTTGGATGATGCCGTCCATGCCGAAATAGATGAGCGCCTGAACTTTATCGAACGCTTCTTTGGTTTTGACGACGGAATTGGTGATGTCGGATGCGAATTTCACCACTTTGAACGGTTTGCCGTTGTTGCCGATAATGGGGTTGTAGGTCGCTTGAATCCAAACTTCCTTGTTGTTGCGCCCGACACGCTTAAATTGTGCGGCCTGAAACTTGCCCGCCCGCAAATGATCCCAAAACTGCTTGTATTCAGACGTTTGGGCGTAGGTGGGATCGACAAACATACTGTGGTGGCGGCCCTTGATATCGGTGAGGCTGTTGTAGCCCAGCGTTTGCAGAAAATTCCTGTTGGCGTCGAGCACGTGCCCGTTGAGGTCGAAGTGGATGACGGCTTGGCTGGTGTCGAGCGCCTTCATGATTTGCTTCAGCTCGGACGACAGGCCCAACATATTTGCAAGATGTGGCATTGTTTTAATCCCCCTTTTTTTATTAGGGGCATTCGGGAACTTCGGGGTCAAATCTTATATGCGGGCGCGGGTGCTATGGTGGCTATGGACGTCATATTTTTGAATCAAAATTATTCATAAAATAGGCGAGGCTAAAATTGCTATGCGTTTTAATGTTTTACGAAACGTCGGATGTATGGGGTTATAAGTTATTATGTCCGACGATTTTATCGATATGCTTGAAATATGTTGATTTTATTAGTAAATTTTTTGACGCCCTCAGCCTTGCTTGCCCACGCGTGCAAAATACATACATATGGCTTGCGTGAATGCCGCGTTTTGGCGTATAGGCTGGAGGCTTACCGGTGGCGGGCGTAGTTCAGTTGGTAGAGCACAGGATTGTGGATCCTGGTGTCGCGGGTTCGAACCCCGTCGCTCGCCCCAGTTTGCTTTTATTTTTAGTACTTTAACGAGGGGAAAAGAGCCTGATGGCCAACACAGCACAACCCAAAGCAACCGCAATCGTAACCACCGGTGAAGGCCTAAGCCGCACCGTAAAGGTAACTGTGCCCGCTGCCGAGGTCTCTAAAATTTATGCCGCCCGCGTGGACGCGCTGGCCAAAACGATGAAAATCGACGGCTTCCGCCCCGGCCACGTGCCCGCCAAAGTGGTGCGCGAAAAAGGCGGCCACCAGTTGGGCCATGATGTCGCCGAAGCACTCATTCAGACCTTTCTGCCCCCCGTGCTGGTTGAACACAAACTGAATATTGCCGGCCAGCCCCACGTGCACGCCGCCAACCACGCCGCCGATGACCACGGCCATGACGCCCACCACCTGCATGCCCACGATGGCCAAGACTTTACCTTTGAAGCCCATGTGGAAATCTTCCCTGACGTGGAGCCCAAAGGTTACCAAGGCCTGATGCTGGACAAACCCACCGCAGCCCCCACTGACGAATTGGTGAATGTGGCCCTTGAACGCCTGAAAACCAACCTGCAGACCTTCGCCAAAAAAGACGGCAAAGCCGCCAAAGGCGACCAAGTGACCATGACCGGCCAAGGGTTTGAAGGCGGTAATGCCTTCCCCGGCGGCAAGTTGGACAACTTTAAGGTGGTGATTGGCTCGGGCCAGCTTATCCCCGGCTTTGAAGATGGCCTGATTGGCACCAAAGTGGGCGACGAAGTGGATGTGGCCGTGACCTTCCCCGCCGATTACCATGCCAAGGAATTGGCCGGTAAGCCTGCGACGTTTAAGCTGACCATTGATGCCGTGGACGCCCCCCAAGATGCCCCCCTGGATGATGCCAGCGCCAAGCAATTTGGTTTTGCCAACCTGGAAGAGCTGAAAGATGCCCTGCGCAAAGGTGCCGTGCGCGACCTGAGTGCCGCCAGCGAACAGCGCTTAAAGCGCCAGCTGCTGGACCAACTGGAAACCGCCAACACCGGCTTTGACCTGCCCCAAGGTTTGGTGGGAGCGGAGCACCAAGCCCTCTGGCGTGCCCAACTGAACGACCTGCGCCGCCGCGGCCTGGGCATGGAAGCCCTGGGCGAGAACATTGAAGAGGCTGTAGCAAGCCTGCGCCCCCTGGCCGAGCGCCGCGTGCGCCTGGGCCTGACCTTGGCGGCGATTGCCAAAGCCCAGCAGATTCAGGTGGATGACGCCGACATTCAGGCGGCTATCCGTGAACAGGTTGAGCAGGCTGGCCCGCGCGGCCAAGAGGTTCTGGCCCACTACAAGAGCCCCCAAAACCGCCAAAGCCTTGCTGGCCCCTTGTTGGAAGACAAGGTGACGGGTTGGATTCTGGCCCAAGCCACCGTAACCGAAAAAGCTGTGGACGCCCGCGAACTGCTGAGCGAGCTGCAATAAAGCTTTTTTGCCAAGCAAACGGGCACCTGCGGGTGCCCGTTTGCTTGGAAGATGACGCATTTTTCGGTAGCTTGGCTTTATGAACCCACGCCTTTTGCCCCTTTTGTGTTGCCCCGTAACCCGCAGTCCGCTGCGCGTGGAAGACGCCAAGCTGACCCCCCAAGGCGATATGACCGAAGGGTGGCTGGTGGCCGAAGCCAACCCCCTCAACCGCTACCGGGTGGAGCGCGGGATACCCAGATTTGCGCCCCAAAGCGGTGAGGCGAATGCCTCGACCGTGGAATCGTTCGGCGACCAATGGAACTATTTTAACTTTGACCAATTTTCCAGCCATTTCCGGTTGGCGCTGGTGCACACCTTCGGGGATTTGGCCCATCTGCGTGGGAAAGTGGTGGTGGATGCCGGGGCAGGTGCCGGCATGCAAAGCCGCTGGTTGGCCGAAGCCGGCGCCACCCATGTGATTGCCCTGGAGCTTTCGCACGCGGTGGACGGTGTGATTGCCGCCAACCTGAAGGGCATCCGCAATGTGGATGTTATCCAGTGCAGCATCGACGCCATACCCCTGCGCGATGGGGCTATTTCAGGCGGGATTGTGATGTGCCACAATGTTATCCAGCACACCCCAAGCGTGCCGAAAACCCTTGGCGAGCTGTGGCGCATTGCCGGGAAGGGGACGGACGTGGCCTTCAACTGCTACACGCGGGATGTCTCGACGCCGCTGAAGCGTATCCGTTATTGGCTTTACAGCCACGTGCGCCAGATGGTGGCCGACCTCCCGTTTGCGGGCCGCTTGGCCTATGCGCGCGCGATGGCGGTGCTGCGATTTGTGCCTTTATTAGGCTATTTGCTTGAAAAAGCTGACCTGATGCGGCGTGGGCGTGTGTTTGAACCGACCTTTATGGCGCGCCTGAAGATGCAATATCGGGCTGGGCTTTTGAATACGTTTGATTATTTTGGCGCCCATGCCTACCAACACCACCACACGTTGGGTGAGTTGCGCGCCATGGCCGACGCCTTGACCCCGTCGCCGCAGATTGTAAATGCCGATGACTTCTTCCGGCCGCATCAGCCGGTGGGGATTATGTTGCGGTTGTTGCGCCGTTAATGTTTGAAAAGCCATACCCCCCTGCCAGAATGGCTGGGGGGTATGTTTATCGGTATTCTCGGGCTTTATACCCATGTATGGACGGGAAATCCGAGTTTCTCGGCTTTGATGACCGCACGAAAGGTGTAGTCACGCTTTTCCAGGCTTTCTCGGGTGCCTTGTTGCATATCCACCAAGCTTAAGATGGTTTGCACGCGGGCGCGGCATTCATCCTCGATGGCGGCCAACACCTTGAACAGCTCGGGGTTGCTGCGCTTGCAGGCCACCGGCCAGATAAGCACCGCGCTGCTGAAGTCATCCACCAACCCCGTGACTTTGGGGGTTTGTTTGAGATCGACCCCGAAGACTTGCAACTTGCGGTTGGCTTGGGTTTTCAGGAGCTCTGTCACCCAACTTTCACCGCCGAGATTACTGGTGCCGATGAAGTAGGTATCTTTGGGCAACAGGTTGGCCAAAGCGGCCACTGGCAGTGCGGTGTCGGCATAGAGGGGGCGCAGAGCCAATTCGGCATCGGACCCTGCCAGCACCGGGTGGGCCTGCCGAAGCGTTGGCAGGTGCCGTGTGATGCTGTGTGCGAGCGCGGGCACAAACGGATTCTGCTTGTTCTTGAAGGTTTTACCCATAGGATGTTCTCCATGACAGGGGGGAAACGGACGCGAATAGTGCTGGAAGTGATGGCCAGACTGGGCCTCTTTGTCAACCCTTAGCCGACCATAAGCACCACAAAACCTGCCAGCAGGGCGGCGAGGGCGGCCCACGTGCCTTTGTGGTGGGGGAGGTCTCCGCGGTAGAGATCGTGGGCGGCCATGCAGGCGGCGGGCACCATGGTCACCACCAACACCAAGGCCAATGGCAGCCCGGCGTAGGCAAAGCCTTCCAAGACATTCCCGGCCAAGACGCAACCCCAGATGGGGATAATCACTGTTAATGAAGGCCACGCCTGCTGCCGCACCGCAGGCCATGCCCATAGGCAGGCATAGGCCCCCGTGGCCATGGTTTGGGCCACCACCGTGTGCGCCATAACCGAAGGTTGCAGCGTTTGCCCGTGTTTATACAGCGCAATTTGCACGGTAAGCACCGCGCACCAGAGCCCGATGATGGCCCATTCGTGACGGGTGGGGTATCGGCCCCGTTGATTGCTGAGGCCCAATGCGCCCCCCAGCAACAGGCCAATGGCGGCCAGCGTGGTGAGCGGGAAATAGGTGTGAAAGAGTGAAACATCGGCCGCCAACGCCCCCAATGTAATGAGGGCTTTTTTATAACCGGCAACTTCCGATAGGCTAAACCGCCGCAACAGCCACACCAGCCCCGTGGTGGTGGTGACGGTGCACAGCGCCCACGCGGCGGGAAACACCAGTGCCGCGGGCGTGAGCGTATAGGTGAGGGCACCTGTTTGCGTGGTGGCAAGCCCAATGGCCATCCACACCGGCCACAAAAAGCCTAGCCAGCTGGGTAAGGCCAACGGGTGAGGGGGTTTTTTATGTGATGCGTGTGCGCGTTTGAACAGGATTTGCAGCGCGGCAAAGGCAAGGCCCGAGGCCAATGCGGCGCATATGCCCACCCACAGACTTTCTGTATGCATGGTATGCAGCTTAGGGCGAAAGAGAGAGCTCCGCCATACAAAAACAGGGCCCGAAGGCCCTGTTCTCAACCTCTCTCGAGACTACTTCACAATGGAAGCAACCACGCCGGCGCCCACGGTGCGGCCGCCTTCGCGAACAGCGAAGCGCACACCTTGGTCCATGGCGATCGGAGCGATCAGCTCAACTTCCATGGCGATGTTGTCGCCTGGCATCACCATTTCAACGCCATCGGGCAGTTTGATGCTGCCGGTTACGTCGGTGGTGCGGAAGTAGAACTGTGGGCGGTAACCGCTGAAGAATGGCGTGTGACGGCCACCTTCTTCTTTGCTCAGCACGTACACTTCGCTCTTGAAGTGGGTGTGAGGCGTAATGCTGCCTGGCTTGGCAAGCACTTGGCCGCGCTCTACGTCTTCGCGCTTGATACCGCGCAGCAGCAGACCCACGTTATCGCCAGCCTGACCTTGGTCGAGCAGCTTGCGGAACATTTCCACGCCGGTGCAGGCGGTTTTTTGGGTTGGCTTCAGACCAACGATTTCGATATCTTCGCCCACTTTGACGATACCGCGTTCGATACGGCCAGTTACCACTGTCCCACGGCCGGTGATGGTGAACACGTCTTCCACAGGCATCAGGAAGGGCTTGTCGAGTTCGCGCTCGGCTTGGGGGATCCAGGTGTCGATCGCGTCCATCAGCTTGCGCATGGCTTGCTCGCCCAGTTCGCCGCTGTCGCCTTCGAGCGCCTTCAAGGCAGAACCGTGGATGATGGGGGTGTTGTCGCCATCGAAGTTATACTTGCTGAGCAGCTCGCGGATTTCCATTTCCACCAGTTCCAGCAGGTCTTTGTCGGCGATGTCGCACTTGTTCAGGAACACCACGATTTTTGGAACACCCACCTGACGGGCCAGCAGAATGTGCTCGCGCGTTTGGGGCATTGGACCATCGGTTGCGGCAACCACCAAAATAGCGCCATCCATCTGGGCGGCACCGGTAATCATGTTCTTCACGTAGTCGGCGTGGCCGGGGCAGTCAACGTGGGCGTAGTGGCGCTTGGCGCTCTCGTATTCCACGTGGGCGGTGTTGATGGTAATACCACGGGCCTTTTCTTCAGGGGCGCTGTCGATTTGGTCGTAGCCCTTGAATTCACCGAAGTATTTGGTCATCGCGGCGGTCAGCGTTGTTTTACCGTGGTCAACGTGGCCAATGGTGCCGATGTTGCAGTGCGGTTTGTTCCGCTGGAAGGTAGCTTTTGACATCTACTAAGTCCTTGTTTTGGTGGCCTTTGCTAGGGGCCGATTGTCGTTCCTATGGGTTACGCCGCGCATGGTGCGCCTATCGCAACGGCTGGCGGTTTATGGCGTGGATTATGGGGGCTGTCAAGGGTGGGGGCGGGGGGATCGGGGTGACTTGTAGGTCTCCTTATGTTATTTATCTGTTGATGATGGATGTTGGTATTTTGAAGCAGAGCATAGACGACATTCTGGAGTGCATGCCCCATAAGCCGTTTTTATGCCTACCTCTGTCCGCCTTGCTTTACGTAGACCTCCGCGACAACCATGAGATTGATGCCAGGCTAGTTACGGGAGATTTGTCGTTTGAAGATGAGGTTATTTTCAAGCAGGATTTTAGGATCACAGAGGTCGGGGATGGCTTTCGGACATGGGCAGGTCATGCTTGGGTGAAAGTGGGCGACCTGATCTGTGATCTTTCAATCTTCCGCACGATTTACTCCACCAGCTTTACCAAAACCTGCAAGCTAAGACTTATAGAGAAGTTTGGCCTCGGGCGCGGATGCCTAGTTGGGACCTCCGCCCAAATGCAGGGGGTGAGGTTAAATTATAAACTCACTGATATCCTCACCGATGAGATGGCAATGGGTGTGATTAAAGGCATTCCCCAGCTTCTAGCCGATTCCAAAACTAACGATTAGCAAGCGTTCCCCTTTAGCAAACCTACACTGGGCTTCAAAAGTAGCCCCGCAGGGCTACGCAGCAGCTTGAAACCTCTTTAGACACCAAGTAGACACCAGACCAAAAAACCGCCCTTGTGGGGCGGCTTTTTAATCTGAAAATATCTTGCAATTTCAAAGGAATAATTGGTTGCGGGGGCTGGATTTGAACCAACGACCTTCGGGTTATGAGCCCGACGAGCTACCAAGCTGCTCCACCCCGCGACAAAGCTGGGGCAAAAGTATAAGACCGAACCCTATTGAGGGTCAAATCAGAACCTTCACCTGCAAGAAAGCCCGCTAAAGCGGGCTCTCAAGCTTTAATTGGTAC
>CANHVX010000020.1 GCA_947464215.1 Pseudomonadaceae bacterium
GCAACCAACCGCGTTAGCAGGATTTGCCGCAGCAGCTTGCGCCCTTGAGCAACGACGCACAGGCCATACCGGCAATGATACCCTGAAGCACATAACCCAGCGCCCACATTTGCAGAATATCGGCAGGAATGGCTTGTGAACCCGCCACATACAGCTGGGCAATGGCCAGCGGTGCCATGATAAGAACGCCGAGTTTAACCCCTTCCAGCAGCCCCATGCCGCGATACGCCAGGCGGAACAGCACGGTAAACACCACGGCAATACCCATTTGGCCAACAAAAAACAGCCATGGGTTCATTTGCTCTTGCGGCAGCCACAGGTTGGCGGTTTCGAGGTAGCGGGACATCAGGATTTGGCTGTGCCAGAACATCTCGAGCCCGGCAATAATGACCGCGGTAAGCGCCAGTGCAGCCCACGTGGCCTTGCTGGTAAACAGCCCCAGCACGTGGCAGCCCATGCAGCAGGGGCACCCTGCGCCCGAAGACGTGCTGCAGCACATCTCGGGTTTGGCCATGGCGGCGGGCATCTCGGCTTTGGGCATAGGTTTTGCTGCCACCTTGGCCGCAGCCTTCACCGGCGCTTTGGCTGCAACCTTGACGGGAGCCTTGGCCGCAGCTTTGGCGGGCTTGGCGGCACGTTTTTTGGAAACCATGGATTCTTCTTTCTTTTGGGTTTGAAGGCCGGCCATCTGACCGACACGCCCATGCACGTTACCATGCCACGCCCAACAACCCCAAGGGGTTGATAGGTTTATGAGGCCGAGGCGGCGCTTTGCAGAGCCCAGAGTTTGGCGTAAAGCCCGCCTTTTTTGGCCAACAGGGCGCTGTGCGTTCCTTGCTCGGCAATGCGACCTTCCTGCAACACAACAATCAGGTCGGCCTTCACAATGGTGGACAGACGGTGCGCCACCACCAGTGTGGTGCGCCCCTTGCGCGCCTTCTCCAAGGCGGCCTGCACGGCCTTTTCGCTGGCGGTATCGAGGCTGGCGGTGGCTTCATCAAGCAGCAAAATGGGGGCATCTTTCAGAATGGCCCGCGCCAGCGCCAGGCGCTGCTTCTGCCCGCCGCTGAGTTTGAGCCCGTTTTCGCCCAGCATGGTGCGGTAGCCCTCGGGGAGTTGCACGATAAACTCGTGCGCGTGGGCGGCCTTGGCCGCCGCCTCGATGGCCTCGGGCGTGGACTTGGGGTAGCCGTAGGCAATATTGCCGGCGATGGTGTCGTCGAATATCGCGACATCCTGGCTGACCAGCGCAATGTGGCGGCGCAGGCTTTTGAGCGTGACCTCGCGCACATCGACCCCGCTGACCTCGACGCTGCCGTGGCTGACATCGTAAAAGCGCGGCACGACGTTCAGCAGCGAACTCTTCCCCGCCCCGCTGGGCCCGACAAACGCCACCGTTTGCCCCGCCGCCACCGTGAGGCTGAGGTTGTGGATGGCGGTGGTGCCATCGGGGTAGGTGAGCGACATATCCTTGAAGCAGATGGTGGACGCCGTGATGGTGAGCGGTTTGGCGTGTGGGGCGTCGCGCAGGGTGGGTGTGGCGTCGATCAGTTCAAACGCACGTTGGGCGGCGGCGAGGCCCTCTTGCAGGTTGTTATTCAGGCTCGTGAGGCCCTTTAAGGGACGGCTGAGCATAATCAGGCTGGCCATAAAGCTGGCGAACGCCCCGGGCGTGAGCGTGCCATCGGCGATGCGGCGCCCGGCATAAAGCATAATAAGCGCAATGGCCACGGTGCCGATGATTTCCACCACCGGGCTCGACATCGCCCGCACCTTCACCGCCTTGAGCGTGCTGCCAAGCACCTCCATGATTTGCAGATGCATCCGGCGTTGCTCGGTCGATTCCTGCACATAGCTTTGCACCTGCCGAATATGTTGCAGCGTTTGCGACAGGTGATGGGCCATGCGCGCCGTGCTCTCTTGGTTCACCCGCGAATACTTGCGCGACAGCTTACCAAACCGGCGCACCGGAATAATGGTGAGCGGCACAATGACCATCGTGAGCATGGTCAGCTTCACATCTTGATAGAGCATATTGGCAAACAGCCCGATGACCGTGCCGCCATCGCGCAGGCCGGAATTGAAAATTTGCGTGACGCCATACTTCAGCCGTTGGAGATCGGAGATAAACCGGCTGGTAAGCGACCCCGTGGGATGCGCCACAAAAAAGCCCAAATTCTGGCCCAGCGTGCGGGCATACATCTGCTCTTGCAGGCTGGCCACCATGCGTTGCCCGACGCTCTCCATATAATAGAGCTGATAATAACCCGCCACGCCACGCCCCACGGTGAGCGCCACCACGGTGAAAATAACCGTGTTTATCACCCCGACTTTGCCGAGGATAAGACCTTGATCGAACAGCGGCTGGATAAGGTGCGCCTGCAAGCCCAAGGCGGCGGCCACCACCAGCATCGCCATGCCAGCCCAGACCAGATCTCGCCAATAGTGCCGGAGGTATTGGACCCCAATACGCCGCAGCAGCGGCCAGGTATCGCCCGTATCGCGTTTGTGACCATGCAGTGCCATGGCCCGCACCATGCCCGCAACATGTGCGTTTGGCAAGTTTTGGGTGGCCGACCCCCTGATTAAACGTTACATTCCCCCTATGTTGCAACACACCCGAACCCGCTGGCTGGACAACACCCCCCTGCTGGTGGCCGTAACCGGTTTTGCGCTGGGCTTTATGCTCTGGGCCAGCGGGCTGGATGTGCGTTTGCAAATATGGTTGCACACCCATGACCACCAAACCTTTAACTCGGCCATGCGCGTGCTGGGCGAGCTGAGCATGGGCCGCACCCAGATTTTTGGCCTGCTGGCCCTGGCCCTGCTGGCCCTGTGGCGCGCGCCCGTGCCGTTTTGGCCCATGCTGCGCCTTGGCGGTTGGCTTATCTTCAGCCAAACCTTCGCGTTTTTAGCCCTGAAAGGCTGGCGCCCCCCATGGCAGACCTTGCCCGCCGCTGCCCGGCCGTTTGTGCAGGCCATTCCTGTACTGGCCATTGCGGGTTTGTTGCAGGTTGTGCTGAAATGTGTCATCGGGCGGCCGCGACCCAAAGAGATTCTCTGGAACGGTGGCGACCCCTTTGACCCCCGCCCGTTTGGCTTTGATGCCACCTTCTGGAGCATGCCCAGCGGCCACAGCACCAGCACCTTTGCCATTTTTATGTGGCTGGCGCTGTGCTTCCCCCGCTGGCGCGTGCCCCTGCTGCTGGTGGCCAGCGTGTTTGCGGCCAGCCGCTTTTTAGCTGTTACGCCCCATTATTTGGGGGATGTGGTGGCCGGCGCCGGCCTTGGTGCCGCCGTGGCACTGGCGCTTTTTGCCACCCTGCCCCATAGTGCCCCCAACCGCCAAGCCCCCCACCCATGACCCACCCCGCCCCCACCCCCCACAAGCTGCGCCGCCGCACCCGCCAACTGCTGGTATGGGCCGCCCTGCTGGGCGCCTTGCTAAGCGGTTTGTTTATGGCCGGCCACAGCCGCTATGGATTGTTTGACGTGGATGAGGCTATCTTTACCCAAGCGACCCTGGAAATGCGCGCCGCCGCCGATGAACACGGCCTAGGCGCCCTGACCATGCCCACCTACAACGGCGAGCCCCGCTACCACAAACCCCCCCTGATTTACTGGGCCCAAAGCCTGGCCATGGACGCCCTGGGCGAACACAGCCTGAACGCCGCCCGCCTGCCCAGCGCCCTGGCCATGCTGCTGGCCACCCTGCTGCTGGGCTATGCCACCTGGCGTATCACCGGCAGCCCGCGCTGGGGCTTGATGGCGGCGGCGCTGTTTGGCCTGAATATCTCGGTTGTGGTGGTGGCCCGCGCGGCCACCGCCGATGGGTTATTGAATCTGACCAGCCTGGCGCTGGCGCTGTGGGTTCTGCGCCTGCTGTTCCCCCCCACTCTGCCCCCCGTGGAGCACGCCGACAAGCCCGCCGTAGTGGCCCGCCTGCGCGCCGTGCAGCGGCATCTGCGTTGGCAGCGTTGGGGCTGGATAGGCACCGCCCTGCTGGCCATTGTGGCCTTTCTGGCCAAAGGCCCGATTGCCTGGGTGCCCGCCGCCCTGATTGCCGGAACCCTGCTGCTGGCCCGCCCCGACCGCCGCGCCGTGTGGCGTGTGCTGGCCCCCGTGCGCACCCTGCTGCTGACCCTGATAGGCCTTGCCCCGTGGGCCGCGCTGCTGGTGCACCAGCATGGGTGGGGCTTCTTCTATGAATTTTTTATGGTGCACAACGTGCAGCGCTTTGCGGGCGGCTTTTCCAACACCCAAAGCACCTTTGCCGGGTATTACCTGATTGTTGTGTGTGTCGGATTCTTCCCCTGGGTGGCGCTGCTGCCCTCGGCGCTGGCGGCCCTTTCGCGCACCCTAGACCGCCGCGTGGGCTGGCTGAACGCGGTCCGTTCGGCACTGGCCAGCCCCGAGCCCCGCGTGGCCCTGCCCTGGTTGGCGCTGGTGTGGGCGGTAGGCTACATCGGCATGTTCAGTTTCAGCCAGACCAAATTGGCCCATTACATTGTGCCCGCCTACCCCGCCCTGGCGTTGCTAGCCGGTTGGTGGCTGGCCCAACCCACCCGCCGCATGCTGCCGCTCTGGGGCACCGCGCTGGCGACCTGCTGGGGCTTGCTGCTGGCCGCGGTGTTGGGTGCCATAAACCCCCTGCTGGCCCTTCTGGGCCCCGCCGCCCGCACGCCCGATGCCCCGCTGGATGGCCCGCTGGCCGTATTACACGCCTGGTTTGGGTTTGCGTGGCCGCTGCATGACACGCTGGCGATGGAGGTTTTAGCCCTGCCTGTGGACGCGGGCTACGGCTTCCCCGCCGCAGCGGCCTTGGTTGCCCTAAGCACCCTGGTGCTGATGGCCATGACCCGTGGCCTGTGGCGCCTGATGCCCGCGCTGATTAGCCTGTGGGGCCTGGCGCTGGCGGTGATTGTGGGTGCTGCGACACCCGTGGTGTGGGCCTACACCCAAGCGCCGCTTAGCCAACTGGCCCAGGCTTTGCGCGCCCTGCCGCCGGATGTTCAGGTGGTGCACTTGGGTTTGCACAAGCCGAGCGTGCGCATGATTTCTGGCCAGCCGTTTGTGAAGCTGGAGCGCGCCCTGCAACTGCCCCCCCTGCTGGCCCGCGCCCCCGAAACCTGGGTGCTGACCGAAACCGGCAGCGTGCCCGATATACGCAACGAATTGGCCACCACCCGCCTTGGCGCCCTGCTGGCCGAACGGTGCACCGGCGGCTACTGCCTGCTGGTGATTGCTCCGCTTGCGAAAACGCTCTGATTGCTGCTACAACACCCCCATGACCCGCGCCGCCGCCCCCACTACACCCTACCTCTCGGTAGTGGTGCCCGTTTACAATGAGCACGAAAACATTGAGCCCTTGCTGGCCCGCATTGACGCGGCGCTGGCCGATTTCACGCGGCCGTGGGAGCTGATTATTGTGGACGACGGCAGCCGCGACCGCACCGCCGAGGTGCTGGCCCAGGCCGCCCGCAGCCACCCCCGGCTGACCGTGCTTTCTCTGCGCCGCAACTACGGCCAGACCACCGCCATGCAAGCCGGATTTGACCACGCCCACGGCGAGATTATTGTGAGCATGGACGGCGACCTGCAAAATGACCCCGCCGATATTCTTAAGCTGGTGCACGCGATGGAAACCACCCAGGCCGACATCGTTTCAGGCTGGCGCAAAGCCCGCAAAGACCACGCGATTAAAAGCAATCTGCCCAGCCGTATTGCCAACCGGCTGATTACAGCGCTGACGGGGCTAACGCTGCACGATTTAGGATGCAGCCTGAAAGCCTACCGCCGCGATTTGCTGGACGAATTGCACATTTACGGCGAGCTGCACCGTTTTATACCCGCCGTGGCCATGCAATATGGCGCCAAAATTGTGGAAGTGGAGGTGCAACACCACGCCCGCCAATTCGGCCACAGCAAATATGGGCTTGATAAAACCATCCGTGTGGCGCTGGATATTATTCAGCTGGTGTTTTTCCAGAAGTTTATTCAGCGGCCCTTGCACTTTTTTGGCTATGCCGGCCTGTGCCTGCTGCTGCCCGGATGCCTGATGCTGGGTTGGCTGCTGGTTCTGAAGCTGTTCGGGTTTGATATTGGCGGCCGCCCCATGCTGCTGGGCGGCATGATGTTTGTGCTGCTGGGCATGCAACTGCTGGGCATGGGCGTGCTGGGCGAGCTGCTGACCCGCATCTACCATGAGCCGCAGGGCCGCAAACAGTATTTGCTGAAGCCGACCCGCCCCGCCACGCGCTAACCGCGCGAGACCCGGCGGTTAACCGCCGCCGTAATAGCCGCCAAAGCGCAGGGCCTCGTGGACACTATACTGTGGGCTGCCAGCCCCGCCCGAGCGTGGTGAGGACAGGGTTTGGAAGGCATAACCCCCCGCACTGCCCCCTTCCACCCCCGCCATGCTTGTTAAATGCTGCACGCCCCACTGGGCCGCGCCGAGCCAGGCCATGGGGTCGGACGCGCGCTCTTCCAGCCGGGGAAGGGTTGGGAAATAGCGCCCACGCTCGACAATACCGACGCCTTCGGCCGCGTAAAAGATCGCGATACTCATGACTGTCCAGTTGGCAAGGCGAAAGAGCATGTTGTCTTGGTTTCCTGCCTTCTTATACCGCCCGGGACAAGCCAAGCTGCCCCCCACCCCCTGACACCCCCCCCACCCGATGTTGAGAAACCCTTGACAGGGCTTGTTTTCGCGGTTAGAAGGCCCCATCTGTGCGCTGGTAGAACGAGATATTCTCTTTTTGCCAACATGATTAAATAATTGATATATAGGCGGTTATTATGAGCGAAACCACTTACGCCATCGTAAAATGCGGCGGCAAACAACTTAAAGTTGCCAAAGGCACCCGCGTGGTTGTGGAAAAAATCGGCGGCGACGCCGGCTCGGCCGTGGCGCTGAGCGATGTTTTGATGGTGGTGGCCGGCGCTGACATTAAAGTTGGCACGCCCCTGCTGGCAGGCGCCCGCGTGGACGCCACCGTTGTTGAGCAACGCAAAGGCCAAAAAATTATCATCTTTAAAAAGCGCCGCCGCCAAAACAGCCGCCGCAAAAACGGCCACCGCCAGCCCGAAACCGTGCTGGAAATTACCGGCATCAACGCTTAATTTATTGATTTCACGAAACAAGGAGCACCCAAACCATGGCCCACAAAAAAGCAGGTGGTAGCAGCCGCAACGGACGCGACAGCGCCGGTAAGCGCCTGGGCGTTAAGCTGTTTGGCGGCCAAACCGCCGTGGCCGGAAATGTGATTATCCGCCAGCGCGGCACGGAATATCACCCCGGCAGCAACGTGGGTATGGGCCGCGACCACACCCTGTTCGCCCTGATTGACGGCAAAGTGGAGTTTGGTGTGGGCTACAAAAATCGCCGCTTTGTGCATATCACCCCGCAGGCCTAACGGCAAACCCGAGGGATTTACCGCATGGAATGGGGCTTCGGCCCCTTTCGTGTATTTATGCCTTTTCTTTTTCCCGTGCGTGGGTTAGGTCTGGGTTATGAAATTTCTGGATGACGTTGTTCTGTTGGTGCGCAGTGGTGCCGGAGGTGCCGGTAGCATGAGCTTCCGGCGTGAGAAATTTGTGGAATTTGGCGGCCCCGACGGCGGCAACGGCGGCAAAGGCGGCTGCGTGTGGGTGGAAGGCGCCGGCAACCTTAACACCTTGATTGATTACCGCTTCCGCCCCGTATTTAAAGCCGCCACCGGCGGCCACGGCATGGGCCGCAACCGCACCGGTGCCGCCGGCGCCGACCTAACCCTAAAAGTGCCGCTGGGCACCGAAGTGATTGACCATGAAACCGGCCGGGTTTTGGCGGATATCACGCAGGAAGGGCAACGCTTCCACCTGTTGCGCGGCGGGCGCGGCGGGCGCGGCAACGCCAGCTACAAAACCAGCACTAACCAAGCCCCCCGCCAATTCACCCCCGGCGAACCCCTGCAGGAAATGCAGGTGCGCTTCCGCCTGAAATTGCTGGCCGATGTGGGCCTGCTGGGCCTGCCCAATGCCGGCAAAAGCACCTTTGTGCGCGCGGTAAGCCGTGCCAAGCCCAAAATTGCCGACTACCCCTTTACCACCCTGCACCCCGCCCTGGGCCTGGTGCGCACCGGCAATACCGAATTTTTGATGGCCGACCTGCCCGGCCTGATTGAAGGCGCCGCCGCCGGCCTAGGCCTGGGCCACGACTTTTTGATGCACCTGAGCCGCTGCCGCGCCGTTTTGCATCTGGTGGATGCCCACCAAGACGACCCGGTGGCCGCCTACCGCACCATCCGCAAAGAACTGAAGGCCTATGACAAAGAATTTGGCACCAGCCTGATGGCCTTGCCGGAGGTGGTTGGCTTAACCAAAACCGACCTTCTTGAGCCCGCCGATGCCACCAAAATTGCCAGCGCCTTTACCAAAAAAACCAAAATAAAACCCCTACTTATCGCTGCGGCGGCGCAGGTGGGCACCGACGTGGCCGTGAAGATGTTGGCTGGGCTTTTGGCCTCTGACAGCACCCGCTAAGACATTCCCTTCGCGTTCAACCTACCAAAAGCTGGGCAGCCAGGCCGGGCGGCCCTGGGTGCTGGGCGGGCTTGCGGAGGGTGGGGCCGCAGGTTGGGCGGTAGGTTGGGCGGCTGGGGGCGGTGCGGCGGTGGTGTTTTCCGGGCTTGGCGGCGCCTCGGCCGGCGCTAACGGCTCGGCGGCGGCCACGATGGTGGCCGACACGCCCGCCAGTGCGTCTTTCAGCTCTTGTTCCGATTGCGCGGTGGTGACGGTGAGCGTGACCCGGTCGACCGTGATTTCGGTGTAAACCGCCGTAGACCCGGAGACGCCCGCCATGGCGCGGCGCGCCCTATCTTGGCCGGCGGCGCTTGGCTCATCTATCTGAACAATATATGTTTTATTGCTGATTTCCGGTGCGGCGACTGAGGGCGACGGTGAGGATAGAGGCCCCTCTATTTCGGGTGTTTTGAGCGTGTTCAGGCCGCCAAAATTTTTGCGCAGCATCTCTTCGTTGAACACCAGATTCACCCGGAGCTGGTAAAACGGTAGCACGGACTCTTTTACAATATTGTATTGCTTCACGAATTTCATGGGATCGCCGAGTTTGGCGACCTTTTCTTGTGCCTCGGCCAGCGGCAGCCCAAGCCCTTGATGGATAACGGTTGGCAGGCTTTGGCGGGCGGCGCGCTCGAGCGCGGTATCGCGCGCAAAACCGGTGGTCTCGGTGACCCGCACCTCGACATTAAGTGCCTGAAACGGCGTTGGCGCCTGCGGCACCGAAGGGGACGCTGCGGGTGCCACCACGGCGCCAAGTTCCGTAGGCGTGACGACACCTTGCGCCCACGCGCCCGCCACCGCCAGCGCACTGACAAGCACGCTGGCTACGCCCCCGATAACCACGCCGATAACCATTGTATGTTTCATGAGCCTATCATGCCCCGTAATGGACCCTTTGCCTAGGCATGTTGCCCTTGTGTTGGGCGTGGGTAAGGTTGGGGGGATACAGCAAAAAAACGGGGGCCTGTGGCCCCCGGTGGTGTGGTGTTTGGGTTAGGCCAGTTCGGCGGCGGCGAAGAAAAAGCCGATTTCGCGCGCGGCGGACTCGGGGCTATCGGACCCGTGCACGGCGTTGGCCGATAAATCGGTGCAGGGAAGAGCAAAATCGTGGCGGATGCTGCCTGCTTCCGCCTTGTTGGGGTTGGTTGCGCCCATCAATTCGCGGTTTTTGGCAATCGCCCCCTCGCCTTCCAACACCAGTGGGTAGCATGGGCCGCTGGTCATAAAGTCGACCAGTTCGCCAAAGAATGGGCGGGCTTTGTGCTCGGCGTAGAACTCGCCGGCGGTTTGCGCGTTGAGATAAACCTTCTTTATCGCCACAACTTTGAGGCCCGCCTTTTCAAATCGGGCTAAAATCTGACCCATGACGCCTTTTTTGACGGCGTCGGGCTTTATAATGCTGAGCGTGCGTTCGGTGGCCATGGTGGGTTCCTTTCGTTGGCGTGCATTCACCTATCTGCCGCTTTATGCCGAATTTGTTGGCATTCGGCAAGCGGGAAATCATACACAGTAAGGCGGGCTAGCGTTGAGGCAGGTAATTGTAGGCATACGACTGCCACGGCCAGGTGGCCTCGGCGATCTCCCACCCCTGCCGTTGCAGCGTTTGCAAGGTGCTTACCCCATAGCCCAACACCGTTTGTGCGCCCTCGCTTTGCGACACCACCGGCAGATAGGTGGCGCCCGTTTGGGGCATCCACGGGCAGCCGGGCACCCCCAGGGCATAAAAACCCACCCACAGCGGGCTTTGGTTGGGCCGCACCAAGCTGGCCACCCGCACCGGCTTGGCATAGGCGCCCAGTTGCGACCGCGCGGTAAGGCCCGGCGCGATGGTTTGCAGCATCTCGCGCGTGGCCAGCGCCTGGCTGACCGCCCGGCCATTGCAGGTGTTGGTTTGCTGCGTCTTCATACGCTCGGCGGCCGAACTGGCGCAGCCGGCCAGCCCCAGCCCCAGCATGCCCACCATGGCCAGCCGTGCGTGCATCATGGCCGGCCCATCAGCCCTTCGTTCAGCTTCACCGAGGTTGCCGATTGCAGAGGTTGCAACAGGCGTTTTTTGCCGTAGCCAATCAGCTGGCCGTTGGGGTCGAACAGCACCACCAATGTGCGCGGCGCGTTGAGCAGATATTGGGCGCAGGGTGTGGTGCCGGTGTCGTATTCCAACGCGTCGAAGCGGGTGCCAAAGGTGGTGAGCGTGCGGTAGGTGCGGCTGGGCGGCCCCAACACCTCGGCCACGCGGGGCAGAGAATCGCCGACCTTCAGGGTTTGCAGGGCATCGGCCATGCCCATGCATTCATTATCGGAGATGGCCCGAGGCTGCACCCGCGATGACGAACACCCCGCCATGGCCACCGCCACCGCACAGGCTACTCCGCACACGATTATCCGCTTCATGCCCCAAGCTTAGGCCAACCGCGCGTGCGGGGGCCAGCGTTCGGCGCGATTGGCCCTGCTTTCCGCCAACCCCTTGTGGCATTCGTGCTGCCAGACGCATGTGGGCTGGTCTGCTTACCCGGCGTTGCGGCTTTGGCGTTCGTGCATCAGCCGCGCGTGCACGGCGTAGGTGGTGACCTCGAGGTCATCGTTCACGAACACCGCGTCGTAATCGGTAAGGCGGCTGCCCGCCATATCGGGGTTGGTGAACACGTAGTGAGGGTCGTGCAGGTGGGGGAAATCGGCCTCCATCGCCGCCAGGCGTTTGGCCCCTTCTTCGGCCAGAGCCGGGTTGCGCTGGGTGAGGCGCATCGCC
This sequence comes from Pseudomonadaceae bacterium, assembly GCA_947464215.1. Classification (GTDB taxonomy): domain Bacteria; phylum Pseudomonadota; class Alphaproteobacteria; order UBA2136; family UBA6156; genus JADCGN01. The sequence continues at coordinate 11,309 of CANHVX010000020.1, forward strand.
AGCCTCTCGCGGCTGGGGGGCAGCAGCAGCACCGCAAAATGCCGCACGCCCAACGCCTGCCGAAACGCCCGCACGCCGTTGATGTTGATATCGGAGATCGCATCGGCCCCCTGCGCCCACACCCCTTCGACATCGGCGCGCAAGGTGCCATACAGGTTGCCGTGATAGGTGGGGTTGTGCTCGAGAAATTCGCCCGCCGCCAGCTTGGCCAGAAATGTCTCACGCGGCAAAAAATGGTAGTCTTGGCCATCGACTTCGCCAGGACGCGGCGCCCGCGTGGTGGCGGTGGTAAAGCGGCGGATGGTGGTATCCATCGCCAGCAGAGACCGGATGACGGCATCTTTGCCGGTGCCGCTGGGGCCGGTGACGGAAATGAGCAAATGCGCCATGCGTGTGACCTACTTGTGCGTGGGAGACGGAGAGGTTGGGGACATGCGTTTGGTTTGGTGCTCGCGCTTTTGCACCTCGCTCCAGTACCGCGCGACGTTCAGTTGATGCTCGGCATAGGTGCGGGCAAAGACGTGGCTGGCCCTATCGGGGGCGGCGACGAAAAACAGATATTCGGTGGCCACCGGTTGCGCCGCCGCGCGCAAGGCCGCCCGCCCGGGATTGGCGATGGGCGTGGGCGGCAACCCGGCATAGACATAGGTGTTAAACGGGTGCGGTTCGGTCATGTTCTTTTTGCGCAGGTTGCCGTCGAACTCGGCGCCGTAAATCACCGTTGGATCGGACTGCAACTTCATATTCTTGCGCAGGCGGTTGATGAACACGCCGGCAATTTCGGGCATCTCGGCGTCGCTCGCGGCCTCTTTCTGCACGATGCTCGCGAGAATCAGCAGGTCGGACGGGGTGGCCAGCGGCAGCGATGTCTCGCGCGCATTCCAGGCCTCGGACAGCTCGGTTTCCATCCGCGCGGCCATGGCATCAATCATGTTCTGGCGCTCGACC
>CANHVX010000021.1 GCA_947464215.1 Pseudomonadaceae bacterium
GATTGGGTTACGATGCGGCGATGATAAGCAGGGTTATGCGTTCGGCAACATGGTGGCGGCTTTGGTGCGCTGCGGGTGCTTGCACGCTCTCCATGCTTGCCCCTGCGCCTGCGTTTGCCGCGAGCGGGGTTATCCCTTACGCGACCTATACAGTTGAGCAAAAAGAAATTCTGGGCCAGCTGCCGTGCAAATGGATTTCGATGGGGGGACGCATTGGCCCCAGCCACGGCGGCGGGCGCTATGACCTTTTGTGCAAAGGCGGCACCTGGGGCACGGTAAGCCTGTTTTTGGACCGCAAAGGTGCGGATGGCATTGGGAATGTGCGGTTTATATATACGGATTGGAACCCCCAAATCCACCCCAACGCCGGCGAAGCGGTGATGGCGGAAGTGTTTTTGCAGCACATTCTGAACCGCTTGGTGCCGGCGACCTTGGCAAAATCGGTGAGGGAAGCCTTTTGGGATGGCACGGCGGACGCGTGGATACGGGCGGGGGTTCGGGTGACAGTTAGCCATGAAGAAAAGCCTAACCAAGTGTGGCGCAAAGTTGAGATTAGTGGCATGGGGCGGCCCACCCCTGGGCTGACCCGCGACGATTCGCCCATGTTTGAGCGCCCTGCCGTGAGCACAGGATTGGTGCAAGATACGCCCCCCGCAAACACCGACGATGACACGCGTGTGCAGGCGCCTATCCACATTTTGCCCAAGCCCGGTGCTGTGCCGATGAAGCCCTCGGCGGCGGGTGAGGGGCTTGCCGTGCCCGACAGCGCCCCGGCTTCGGCCCCGAAAGCGTTAATTCCGGCCGCCCCGGCCGAGCTGAACACGGCGCCTGCTGCGGAAACGTTGGTGCCCATAAAGGCGCCGCCGGTTATCTCGGCCAGTTTGGTGCCGGATGCCGATATGCTGACCCGCGGGCGTGCCAAAGCCCCCAGCAATTTTGATTTCTACAACAAAGCTGAGGCTTTGACGCGGGCGGAGGAAATACGCGCCCTGGGAACCGTGACCGCCACCACCCCCGGCGTGAAGCCCGTGGTGCGCGATGGCAGCGCGGTGCAAGCCCCGCCTGCCGTAAGCGGGCCCTCGGTTGCGCCGATGGACAGCCCTGCGGCAGCGGCACCGGTTGCCTCCCCCGTGGTGCCCCCTGCCGCCGCTCCGGCGCTTCCCCAAGACAAAGCGCCGCGTGCGTTGCCGCAACTGCAATTTGTGCCGCGTGCCGAGCCGTTGGACACCACCAAAGATGTTATTCAATTTGAAGATGATAAAAGCGCTTTGTAAACATGCATAGGCGCCTGTGTTGTGGGCAGGCCCCTCTTTCTTTTTTTTGTGCGTTGCGGCATGGTGTGTGGAAACAACATAATGAGGTTTTGAGATGGCTCTGACAAAAATTTCTGTGGCAAAAGGCGATGGCATCGGGCCGGAAATTATGGATGCGACCCTTGAGGTTTTGCAGGCTGCGGGTGCCCAGCTGGACTATGAATTTATTGATCTTGGCGAACAGGTGTTCCTGCGCGGGATTATGAATGGCATTGACCCGCAGGCGTGGGAGAGCATCCGCACCAACCGGTTGCTGCTGAAAGCGCCCATTACCACCCCGCAAGGTGGTGGTTACAAAAGCGTGAACGTGACCATGCGCAAGGCCTTTGGCCAATATGCCAACGTGCGCCCGGTGCGCACGTTTGACGGCTTTGTGCCCAGCAAGCACAAAGGTGTGGATATGGTGATTGTGCGGGAAAATGAAGAAAGCTTGTATGCGGGGATTGAGTATCGGCAGACACGCGACACGTGCCATGGGGTGAAGTTGATTTCGCGCACCGGAACCGAGCTGATTGTGCGCTATGCGTTTGAATATGCCCGCGCCAATGGCCGCAAAAAGGTGACGTGTTTGATTAAAGACAACATTATGAAAATTACGGATGGCCTGTTCCACCAGGTGTTTGACCTGATTGGTGCGGAATACCCCGACATTGTGAAAGACAGCCTGATTGTTGATATTGGCATGGCGCGCATTGCCGATACACCCGAAAAATTTGACGTGATTGTGACGGAAAACCTCTATGGCGATATTGTTTCTGACATCGCCAGCCAAGTGGCAGGCAGTGTGGGCCTTGCCGGGAGTATGAACCTGGGCGTGGGCTGTGCCATGTTTGAAGCTGTGCACGGCAGCGCGCCTGATATTGCCGGCAAGGGCATTGCGAACCCGAGTGGGCTTATCAATGCGGCTGTATTAATGCTTTACCATGTAGGGCAAGGCGATGTGGCGGCTAAAATTGGGAATGCGTTGTTGGTGACCTTGGAAAAAGGGCAGCACACGGGCGACATTGCGGTTGATAAAAGCAAGGCGCTTTCCACCCAGCAATTTGCCCACGCCGTAATTGGCAACCTTGGACAAACCCCCACAAAACTAACCCCGTTTGCCAGTGTGCGCGGCAAAGGCGTGGTGATGCCAAACCCCAAAACAACCACCCAAAGCAAGCGCACCAAGCGTTTGGTGGGCGTGGATGTGTTCATTGATGCCGATACGGTTGATTCTATGGCCTTGGGCACGAAAATTGCGCAAGCCGGCACCCCTGTGTTGCCTTTGCAACTTATGAGCAGCCGCGGCATGGCCATGTTTGACCCCAAACACCCTTCCAAAAAGCCTGAAACCGAAGCTGTAACCGACCTGTGGGCGTGCCGGTTTGTGGGAGATGAAGGAAAAATTTCTAACCTTGATGTGCGCACCGTGTTGGGAAACCTTGAAGGGCTGGGTATTGATTGGGTAAAAACCGAAAACCTTTATACTTTTGATGGTGTTGTGGGCTTTTCGGGGCGCCATGGTGCTTAAGGGCATTGTTGCCGGAGAAACACATATGGCGTATAAAGGACGCCAATGGTGCGGCAAGGTTAAGCAAACTGTAAGGTTTGTGCTTGCTTGGCCCACCTGATGTGCGTATGTTGGGCCCACGCGTAGGGAATTTGCGCTAAGCAAAAGACCAAACCCGCGAGAAAACTAACGCAAACACCAACGACAAAACGAGGACGAGACGATGACCAAGCTCCCCATCAAATTCGGTATGCTCGCGGTTGTGACGGCTCTGGCCGGTTGCTCCTGCTTGAAGAGCCCAGACCTGGATGTAGCCCCCAATGCCAAAGGCAGCAAGTATGGCGACAGCGCCTACGGCAAAAACGGCATGCGCGGCGAAGCCAACAGCGCTGACGTGCGTGATAAGTTCCAAAATGAATTCGTCAAGGGCGGCCTTGACAGCGTTTACTTTGACTACGACAGCGCTGCTATCCGTGCCGACGCTGAAGCTAACCTCAACAAATTTGTTGAGTTTGCCAAAGCCAACGGCGTGAAGGGCGTTAATGTTGAAGGCCACGCCGACGAGCGCGGTACCCGCGAATACAACCTGGCCTTGGGCGACCGCCGTGCTGTTGCTATCAAGCGCTTCTTGGTGGGTGCTGGCTTGGATGCCAACCAATTCACCACCATCAGCTACGGCAAAGAGCGCCCAGCTGTTGAAGGCCACGATGAAGCGGCCTGGGGCAAGAACCGCCGCGGCGTTCTGGTTCTGCAATAGTTACCCCTTAGCGTAACCTTTGGTTGACGCTGATGGTCTTTCGCCTGCGCCCTGCAACTGTTGTGGTTACCTTGGCTTTTGCTTCGGTAGCTACGCAGGTTGTAGTGGCGCAGGCTGTTTCTATTGATGCCTCAAGTTTGAATCTTCGCCTGCAAGCAATTGAAAAAAGGCTTGGTGCGGCAGAAGCCCGCAATGTGAGCACTGGGGCTGGGTATGCGGTTGGTGCTGCTTCAAACCCTGCAGCCAATGCCTATGGCATGGCAGACCTTGACCGCCGGATGGAAGAGCTGGAACAGGAAAATAGCCAGCAATCTGGCAGTATTGAACGTATCCAGTTTGCGATTGAAAAAGTGGCCCAGCGTTTAGATGATGTAACGCGTGACTTAGATATGCGGTTGAATGAGTTGGAAGCCCGCGCGGCGCGTTTGGAAGCGGGCCGGATGGTTGCGCCACCTGCGGCAGCGCTTGTTGGTGCTGGCAGCCCCACGACTGTTGCGCCTGTTGTGGCGAAGCCTTCGGTTTCTGTGAGTATTCCCGCAACGATGGCGCCTGCTGACCATTTTAGCAAGGCCTATGCCTTCCTTACCGCTGCGGATTACCCGACTGCCCAAGCATGGCTTGAGGAATTTGTGAAGCGTTACCCGAAAGATAAGCAGGCCGACGACGCCTATTACTGGCTGGGAGAGACGCGTCTGGTTCAGAATAATTATCCGGCGGCGGTTCAGGCTTTTCGTGATGGGTTGCGGGCGTTTCCCCAAGGGGCTAAGGCGCCGGCTAACCTCTTGAAAATGGGCATGGCATTGGAGCAAATGGGACAAAAAGATTTTGCCAAGGCGTCTTGGACTAAGCTTTTGAAAGATTACCCAAAAAGTAACGAGGCCGGCATTGCAAAAACACGACTGGCGGGGATAAAAGGGTAATTTAATAATGCCCCCTCTGGATGAGCGTATGAGGGCCGGGTTGGCCCCGTTTTTTTCTGATCTATCAAGCCGTTGGCTGATTGGGTTTAGCGGCGGGGGCGACAGCATGGCGTTGGTGACAGCCTTGCTTGCGCAGGGGCTTCAGGAACGGATTATTCTTGGACATTTCAACCATTTATGGAGTGATTGGGGGCATGAGGCGGAGCGGTGGGTGCGGGATTATGCTTTGGCGCACAATTTGCCGCTGATTGTGGGACAAGATGTTGAAAAGTATGATAAAAACTTAGAGGCGCGGGCGCGGGATGTGCGGTATGCTTTTTTTAAACATGCATGTGATATGAATGGTTTACGTGGCGTTTTGATTGCGCATACGCGCACAGATGTGGCGGAAAGTTTTCTGATTCGGGCGGGAAAAGGCAGTGGATTGAAGGGGTTATCGGCTATGCATGCGGATGTTTTTGTGGAAGGTGTGCGTGTTGGCAGGCCATTTTTGGGGTTTGGGCGCGAGGAATTACGATTATATTTGAAAGGTTTAGACCAAGAATGGTTGGATGACCCTGAAACTATAAGCCAGCGTTCTCGCTTACGGCATATTTGGGAAGATATTGAAAAATCAGGTGTTTCTGAGCATGGTTTGGCAGCTTCGGCGGCGGCGCTGGAGAGGGCTGAAACGGCGCTAAGTGCCCTTTTGGCGCCGCTGATTGAGGCGACTGTGACCCATCATGAGGGGCGGGGGGATGTCTCGATTTTGCGGTCTGTGTTTAGGGATTATCCGGAGGAGATTGGGTGCCGCATGTTGGCGCATGCCCAGCAGGTTTTGTTGCCGGGCACGATGATTGCGCGGACGCAACAGCGTTTGGCGTTGCGTTTGCGTATCTGCAATGAGGTGGGGGGGAAGGCGATGCTGGGCGGGGTGACCTATGTGTGGGACGCGACGTGTGTGGTGGCGCGGCGGGGTTGAATGTGACAGGGGCCGGGATGACGGCTTGCTGTGACCTTTTCGGGGGAGTGGGTGTGCTTGGGGCTGCGAGATTCCCGATAGTGGGTTTGCTTGGCGCGCGTTCCGCTTGCCGAGCAAACCATGCTTCGGGAATGACAAAAGGAAGGGTTTTTGGCTGCGTTGTTTTGGTGGGGTTTTTGGAGGGTTTTGGGGGGCTTTGTTTGACCCGATTGCTTCGTCGGTTTGGCTTGGAGGGCTTCGGTTATTGATGGTCCCGGCCTGCGCCGGGATGACGCCTCGCAATGACGGTTTCCCTCCTTGGGGACTGCGTTGTTTGGTGGTGGTTCGCTCAAGATTGCCGCGCTTCGCTCGCAATGACCCATCCGGGGGGGGGCTGCGTTGGGGGTGGGTGTGCTTGGGGTGGCTGGATTCCAGATAGCGGGTTTGCTTTGGCGCGCGTTCCGCTTGCCGAGCAAACCATGCTTCGGGAATGACAAAAGGAAGGGTTTTGGCTGCGCTTTTCTATGGGGCTCTCCTCGCTATGACGGTTTCCCCCTTGGGGGTTTGGGCGACGGGGGTGCTGCAAAAAGTGTCAGGGTAGTTGACAGGTTTGTGAATTTTTGACAATCTTCTCCCATGCTCCCATGCTTTCGGCTTTTCGTTTGATTTTGGCCGTTTTGGGCTTGGTTTTTGTTTGGGCGGTGCCTGCCCATGCGCAGGTGGGGCACATGTTTGCGGCGTGGCGCCCCCAATGTGTGCCCGCTTTGGGAAACTTGACGGCGTGGAATACGGGGACGAGTTTGCCGGCGGCGCGCGCTTTCCATGCGGATGGTGTGTTATCTGATGGTCGAGTGCTGGTTATGGGTGGATTTAACGGTACCTCCTACATAGCCACCACGTCGCTAGGTACAGTGAGCGGCACTGCTGTCACCTGGGTTGCCAGCACCGCGCTGCCCGCGGTGCGTTACAACCATGATGCAATTGTGTTGCCCGATGGGCGAGTGTTGGTTACGGGTGGGCAGGATGCCTCCACCAATTTCCAAGCCACCACGTGGCTTGGCACGGTGAGTGGCACTAGTATCACCTGGGTGGCGAGTACAAACCTGCCAGCCACACGTAGCGGACATAGTGCGATTGTATTGCCCGATGGGCGGGTTCTGATTACGGGGGGAAGTAACGGCACCGCACAAACTACTACGTGGTTTGGCGCGGTGAGTGGCACTACCATCACATGGGGCGCCAGCACTGCACTGCCGGCGGCGCGCGTAAACCACACATCAAGTGTTCTGCCCGATGGGCGAGTTTTGGTGACGGGAGGATTTGATGGCGGTTCATACCAAGCCACAACGTGGCTAGGCACAGTAAGTGGCACCACCATCACCTGGGTCGCCAGCACCGCCTTGCCGGCAGCTCGCAAAAATCCTAGGGCAAATACGTTACCTGATGGGCGGGTTTTGGTTACAGGAGGGTATAACAGCACTGCACAAGATACCACGTGGCTGGGCACGGTGAGTGGCACCACCATCAATTGGGCCAATAGCACCGCGCTGCCGGCGGTGCGCAGCTACCATACCGCGAGTATGCTTCGCGATTGGCGAGTGCTAGTGACAGGCGGGTGGGGCGGCACTTACCAAGCCACTACGTGGTTAAGTTCTTGGAGTGGGACGGGGTGCTGAGGGGGGATTGGTTGGGCGTGCGGAATATTTGTGTGTGCGTTTGAGGTTTTGTTTATTCTTACATTGTTACGTTTTAAGTATTTATTTTTTGAAAACGTGTCATCCTGTGTGAATGAAACATATTTTTACGTGGGTGCCCCTTGTTGTTTTAACCTTTATGTCATGGAGCTTAGACGCTATGGCCAGCACACCTGAACCGACTTATCAGACTCTGCAAAAAGACGAGATGTTTGAAACACGGCAGTATACCCCGCAGCTTGCCGCTGATGTGCAGCTGACTGGCCCTGATGCGACGATGTCTGATGCGTTTCGCATTCTTGCCGGGTATATTTTTAAAGAGTATCCGACGGGTGCTATTGGTATGACAGCCCCTGTTACCGTGCAAAACACGCAAAAAATCGGCATGACGGCGCCGGTTACGACGTCTGCTTCGGCCAATACTGTTTTTATGCGGTTTTACTTACCGGAGCGCTATACGTTGAAAACGTTGCCGATGCCCGAAGACACGCGCATTCAGATTGTTGAGTTGCCCGCCCGGCGTGTGGCTGTGGTGCGTTTTTCTGGGTGGCTGAGTGCTGCCAAAGTTGCCACATATGAGGCAAAGCTACGTGAATGGATGGCGCAACACGCGATGAAAGCCGCAGGCCCTGCTGAAACCCAAGGCTATGACGCGCCATGGGTGCTGCCGTGGTGGCGCCGCAATGAAATTTGGGTGCCGGTTGCCGAATGAGGAATGCCTTTGGATTCTAACGATGAAGGCCGCCCGGTGTTTGTGACACGGGGCGGCCTTTTTTGGGTTCGTTATCAGTTTTTCGCCAGCAGGGTGGCGATGGCGTCGGGCTTTTTGGCCGGCCGCGGCTTGTATTCGAAGAACCGGTGGTAGAGTTCGACCTCCTTCCGGTTTTCCATCGCCACGGGCACCAGCTTGCCCTTGCGGTTGCCCCACTTCGGCGTGGGGATGACATCGGGCGCGTAGTAGTACATCGCCCGATTCGTCACCGCATACTGCACCGCCAGTGCCTCGCCCGACAGGTTGCCCTGGACCAGGGCTTCCGCCAGTTGGCGGGCCTGGACGTAGGCCTTGCCCTGCTGGGGCGGCTTGCGCTGCCCCTTCAGCGTCCAGCTGAATTCGGCGTGGTCGTAGACCACGGCGTTCAGGCTGGACTTGCCGTTGAAACGCGCCTTGAGGCGGTTCAACGTCACCTGGCCGACGGCGACCATGCCCTTTTCTCCGCACACCTGGCATTCGCCAAGCAGGTTGAGGGTGAGGGCGTGGAGGTCGGCCTCGGTGTGAACGAGGGCAACCTTGCGCGGGGCCGGCACCAGGCTGGGCACCAGAGGGGCCATCAGCTTGAGGCCGGGCATGGCGCCCACGAGGCCGCGCAGCACGACGGGCTGCGGAGCCTTCTCGGTGAGGCCCAGGGTGCGCGCGGTGGCGGCCGAGACATCGGCGACGCGGCCCTGCCCCGTGGGGAAGGCGACAGCGTTGCTGATGACCGGCGCCAGGGCTTCGGCCCCGGTTTCGGTGTTCTTCACCTTCACCATGGCCCCGCAGGGCAGGGTTGGGTGAAACACCCCCGGCTCGGCCGGGTTGTAACGGCCGCCGCAGGACAGCGGGGCATCGGCGGCAAAGGTGCCGACGGTGCCGGCGCGGCCGGATTCGTCGCTTTGCGACAGACCGATAAGGCCTGCCGCGATGATGATGCCGCCGACGATGGCGGTGTTCATCACCCACGCCCAGGCGTGGAACGGCTTGTTGGCCGGGCGGCGGGAGCGGCGGGTGGCCGATTTTTTGGAATTCTTACGCATGCTGTGACTCCTACGCAAAAATGACGCAACGTTACAGCCAGCTGTGTATGGCCCCGACAAGGGGGCGCCAAAACGATACAGATGGCACATAGGCGGAATGCCTAGGTCGTTATCTATGGTTGGTTGCACAAGGCTTTGGCGCAAGCCTGTTGACAGGGCTGCCTTGGCCGCCGGGGGTGTGCTAGGTTTACATGATGACAATATGGGGATTCCCTGGGCATTTGCGTAGCCTTTTCCGTGATTTACGGGATGAGGCGAGAATGCTGGCGGCCGTGGCGGGGGCCTGGTGTGGCGCGCTGGGGTTTTGGCTGTGGCCCCAGGATGTAGGCCCGGAAGGGGGCCTTTTGGCCCTGGGATTGGGCTTTGTAATGGTGGCGTGGTATGGTTTGCCACGTATTTTGGGGCTTTTTTTGATTCTGGCGGGGATGCTGTGGGGGCTGGCCGCGTGGGAGGTTTCGGCGCATAAAGGATTGAATTGGAATGATTTAAGCCGCAAAAGCCACTGGGTGGTGGGCCGCGTGGACGCCATGACCCCCCAAGCCGATAACCCCAAGCGGGTGACCCTTGCGCTTTCTCCGGTGCGTTTTTTTGGCGTGGAGAATGGGCATCTTATTGATTCGGTGAGGATTGGCGCGTGGACCAGCCAGCTGGACGGCGTTGGGCCCGGGCGCGATGTGGCCGCCCAGGTGAAGCTTATCCCCCCCGACGGGCCCGGGATGCCGCTTGAGCGGGATGGGCGCCTGTGGGCGTGGCTTCAGCCGACTTTTGTGACCGGCTATGTGCAGGGGACGCTAAGTTTAACCTTGAGTGCGGACCGCTATTTTCATCCACCCACCGGGGTGGCCGGTTGGGTGGCCCGGGCCTCGGCCGGGGTGGAGCAGGCGCGGCGACAGATTTATGAGGCGACGCTGCCGTTAAGCCAGGGAGTGGTGGCCGCCCTGCTGATGGGCGACCAGCGCGCCGTGACCCCGGCCCTGCTGGACGCTTACCGCACCGCGGGCCTTGGGCACCTGCTGGCGATTTCGGGCATGCAGATGACGCTGGTGGGTTTGGGGCTGTTTTGGATGTTACGCCGGGGAATGGCCCTATGGACGCCCTTAACCCTGCGGTTTAACCTTAAGTTCTGGGCGGCGATTCTGACGTTGCCCCTGGTGCTGGGGTATGCCCTGCTGGCCGGTGCCAGCGTGAGTGTTCTGCGTGCCATGGTGATGGTGGCGCTGGTTTTATTGGCCTATGTGGCCGGGCGCCTGAGCCATGGCTTGCGCACGTGGAGTGTGGCTAACTTGGCTATTTTGCTTGTAAACCCTATTTGGGCCATGAGCGCGGGGATGCAGCTTTCTTCGGCCGCCGTGCTGGGGTTGCTGCTGTGGGCCCGCACCGAGCCGCCCGTGCGCGGGTGGGCCGGGTGGGCGCGGGCCACCGCCCTTTCAACCGTGGTGGCCGGCGCGGTGACGGCCCCGATTGCCGCCCTGCAATTTGGCACGTTTGCCTATGTGGGCCTGCTGGCCAATATGGTGGCTATCCCCCTGATGACGCTGGCCACCTATGCCGGTATGGCAGCGTTGGCGCTCTGGCCCGTGGGGCTGGCGCCTTTAGCTTTGATGCCGATGTCGTTTTTGGTGGATATTGCCAACCAATGGACGCTGGCGATGGCCAACCTGAGTGGCGCGCCGGTGGTGCTTGGGTATGGGGGCGCCGCGGTGTTGGCAGGGGTGGGGGTGGCCACGCTGGTGGCGGTGCTCTGGCGGGCGTGGGCGGTGTTGGCCGCGGTTGTGGGGCTTAGTTCGGCCTTTTGGGTGGGGTGGACGCAGCTTGATTTACCCCCCCAACGGTTGATTGTGGACGGCGGGCGCACCGCCTTGGCCTATGATTCTGCCCGCCAACAGTGGCGGATACTCTGGGCGGAGCGAGTGGGCGACGCCCGCTATGCCGCCCGGCGTTTGGATTTGCCCCTTGCGGCACTGCGGGAAGCGCCCTCGGTTTACATGGATGAGCACGAAATGCCTGTTTACCCAGGCGCATTTGCCTATGCGGAATATGACGAAACACCGTGGCGCCGCGGGTGGCGTGTGATACCTTTGGCGTGTGGGCGCGTGTGGCATCGGGTTGATGTGCGTTGCGCGGATAACGCCGATGTTCCGCCTGCGGGGGTGAATGAATAAGGAGCTTTTATGGAGATTTTTCCCTCGATTTTAGCCGTGTGGGATGCCACGCGAGGTGACCGTGATGCCGTGGCCTTGGCCGCGTGTATGGCCGAGCAAGCGGGCGCGGTTGCCCTGCATGTGGACGTGATGGATGGCCACTTTGTGCCCGCCACCACGTTTGGTGCCGAGATGGCAACCCATCTGCGCGCGTGTGGGGTGCAAGGGGGGCTGGATGTTCACCTGATGGTGAAGGATGTTTTGCCCGCCCTTCAGCCCTTTTTGGCCCCGGAGGCCGGACTTGGGGACGGGTGGGGGCGCGTGGTCTTCCATGCCCGTGGGGCCGAGAAAGCCACGGTGCGGGAGGCCTTACGCATGCTGGACGCGGCGGGGATTGTGGGCGGGCTTGCGTTGGACACCGACGATGAAATTGTTGATATTGCAAATTATTTAGACAGTGGCCTTGTGAAGCAGGTGTTGGTGATGACCGTAAAAGCCGGTGCGGGTGGGCAGATGTTCCAGCCTGCGCAGCTGGGCAAAGTGACCGCGTTGAAGGCGGCTTACCCTGACGTGGTGGTGGGTGTGGATGGCGGTGTTAACCCTGGGAACATTTGCCGTGTGCGCGAGGCGGGGGCTGATTTTGCGGTGGCCGGAAGCGCGATTTTTGGCGGGGGATTGCATACCATTTCCGCCCGTTTGGCGGAATTGCATCAGGTTGGGGAGAGCATAAGTCGGTAAACATATACATCGATTGTGCAAAGCAGGCTGAAAAAGATGCAGAGGGGTGTGTGAAATGGATGACAGGGGGGGGCATTTCAGGCTAGGGTGCGCCATGGTGTTTCCTGTGTGGAAACCTGTAGGGAAATGAGGGGTTAACGCATTGAAAATATGTGTTGTTGGCTTGGGTTATATGGGGTTGCCGATGGCGGCCCTGTTGGCGCAGGCCGGGCATGATGTGGTGGGGGTGGATATCAACCCCCAGGTTGTGGATGACGTAAACCTA
>CANHVX010000022.1 GCA_947464215.1 Pseudomonadaceae bacterium
ACCGACATCGCCGCCCGCCTGCGCGAGGGCACCTTTGCCGTGCTGCTGAACGAGGTCCGCGCCGAGGGCCACGCCCACCAACGCGCACAAGCGATCACAGAAATTGTTCAACAAACTCCGTGCGTTGTGGCGGGTCGGAACTTTGCCCTCAGCGCCTCCAGCGGCGTCAAAACCTTCGGCCAAGGCAGCGAAACACCAAGCACCGTGTTGTCCGAAGCCCAACATGCGATGGCGCAAGCCAAGCCGGCTTTATCCTCCAATTAGCGCATGCACTTGGCCTCTTCGCCACGCGTGGCGTTTATCACAGAAAGCCATTGTATTGGTTGCACATTATGTGTGCCAGCATGCCCTACGGGCGCCATTGTGGGCGCCGCAAAATTCCGCCATGGGGTGGTCGAGGCACTGTGCATCGGCTGCGGCAAATGCCTGCCCCCCTGCCCTGTTCAATGTATAAAAATGAATGAGATAGCCCCCGCGCAGGCGCCACTCCAGGCCCGCCAGCCCAACGGGCGCTTTACACCGCAGGCTATCCAGGGGCTGCAACGCGCGGTGGAACGCATCTCACACCACCGCCGCCAAAAAAACATGCGCACGTTCAAGCAGATATCCACAGCAAAACCATCCGCTATCCCCGAGCTTTCCCACGATATCCTCGCCGCAGCCACCAAGGCCCGCGCCGCCTCCGAGCAACGCTATCAAGCCAAAGGCCCGCTCAAAACGCCAAAAGTTCTGCGCGAGAAAACAAAGGCTGCCCAGAAGGTTGACGCCTCCCCCAAAAAACCGTAGCAACACGGTATGAGAGACCTCTCGCATCGTGCGACGCATAATTTAAAAACAAGATGTTACCTGCTTCCAGGCGCCCCATCCGCGCCCAGCGCCACGGGCGCGCAACCACCGGCAAGGCGTCCTTAATGTCCACGCTCTACCTGCTATTTGAAAACTGCCCATTCCACACCCGCTGTGCCCTGTTCGATACCCACGGACGCCTCATCTCCCTCCGCTTAACCGAGCATTCGCGCCCGCTTATCGAAGGCGCCATCGTCTGGGGCCGCGTGCGGGCCATAACGCCCAGCCTGGGCTCGGCGTTTATCGATATCGGCGACACTCACGATGCCCTGCTCCCGCTGAACACGTTGCCCAAGGGGCGCCGTTTGGTGCAGGGCCAACCCGTTATGGCCCGCATCGCCCGCGGTGGCTTTGGCGAAAAGGGCGCCCGGCTCGATGCCCGGGTGGCCTATAAGGAACCCGACCCCGTCGGCCAATGCCCCCGCGTGCTGCAGGCCGCGCCAAGCGCCCTTACCCGCGCGCTGCAAGATGCCGGCGCCCATCAGGTGAAGGTTATCTTGCCGCACGGCCTGGCGCACGAGGCCGTGGCCAAACATGTTCCCGAACGCAACATGTTGTTTCTAAATGATAATGCCCACGGTTTTGATGCCTACGAGACCCTCGACGACGTGCTCGATACACTCAAAACGCCCGTGCCAACCTTTCCGTTTCCCGCCGGCGATTTACGCGTGGAAATGACCAGCGCCGTGGCCACAATCGATGTGAATTTTAAAGGTTTTTCGGGGAGCACGGCCCAAACCCCCTCAGAAAAGGCCATTCTCGCGGCCAATATGGCGGCCGCCGAGGCCGCCGCGCGGCTGATGCGCCTGCTCGATCTCGGCGGCAGCGTGATTATCGATTTCATCACCCCGCCCAGCAAGCAGCAGCGAGAGCTGGTCACCAACCACCTGCAGGCCACGATGGCCACCACCGATGATCATTTCCAGAACGTGCGCCCCATGTCGCGCCATGGCCTGGTCGAGGTCAACCGCGCGCGCACCGGCCCCAGCCTGAACCTGCTGCTGGCCACACCGGCCTATGTGGCGGGCGAGATTGCGCTCAGGCTCTGGCGGACACCAACGGGGGCCAATCCGCACCTTATGGCGCAGCAGGTGGCGGCGCACCCGCAGGTGGTGTCGGTGTTGCAGCAGCATCTCACCACGCAGGTGTGCCTGGCTCAGCTTGGCCGCACGGTTACATTTAGCCCCACCCCCGCCGATTCCCCTCTCACCCGCTTCAGCATCACAGGCTAAGCCTTACCCGTATGTCTATACTATTGTAAAAAAGCCCCTAAAGGGGGCGATGAAATTTTGTCTATCAACGAGTTTAGATGAAGCATAGTTTCTCTATCTACAAAGCAATCCTCCTCACGCCCGCCATGGGTTAATCGAAGTTGAACCACAAAAAATCCCGCCACATGGGCAGGATGTTTTACAATGTATATTATCCATAATTTAATACTTGGTCGGGGCGAGAGGATTTGAACCTCCGACCCCTTGCACCCCATGCAAGTGCGCTACCAGGCTGCGCCACGCCCCGACTCCTCCCTTCCCTAGCCCAATTTCACCAACTCCACAAGGCCCGCCAGGCGCCTCATACGCAAAAACCCACACGGGTGGGCTTTTGCGTATAGAAGCAGGCCTCCGCACGGCGCTAATCTAACCCGAACGCCTCATTACCAGGGCGGCCCATCTCATGCCATACGGGCCGGAAGGGCGTCTGGGGGATACCAAAGCGGGCTTTAGCCAGCACGCGGGTGGGCAACACGTGGCGGATATAATCCAACATGTCTGGCGGGCCAAGCACACACAGCACATCAAAGGCAAAGTGCCTATCGGCCAGCATTTTGCATATTTTATCTACAAAAACAATATCATGTTCGGGCGCCAGGGGTGCGTCACTCCAGGCCTCTACCGTGGGCACGGGCGCGTCGCGGTCGGCGGCCCCAAACATGTCATCGTCCACATCCACATAATGGGTGTCATGGGCAATGCTGAGCAGCGTGGTGCGGTTGCCATCGGCCACCAGCACCCATTTTCGCTTCACAAACGGAAGGGTTGTAGGCGCAGACGAATCAGGAATACACAGTCTCATGAGAAGAAGCCTTTTTGTTATGTTAGAAAAATGAGATGGGACAACCTGCACACTTTATAATCACCCACGTGGCCACGACGTGATATGGGTCACGCGCACCGGCAGAACATAAAAAAGAGAGGGGCATCGCCCCCCTCTCCGTTGGCAACCGAAACATTTAGAAGTTGTTGCCGGTCTTCACCGTCAGCACAGAGCCCACCAGCTTCAACTTGTTGAGGAAGTTGTTGGCTGTGTTGTTGGTCACTTTGCCGTTGGTGCTGTTGATGATCTGCACGCCCGTCCCAATCCCCGGGCCACGTCCCACCAGGGTGTTGTGGTCAAGTTTCAGGTTATTCGAGTCAAGGGCATCAATCCCTGTCGTCACGTTCAACGCCTTGTTGTGATGGATGTTGGCGTTGGCACTGCTGTCTACGTCAATTCCAATGCTGTATCCAGAGACGGTATTGTTGCCCACTTCGGCATTATCCGAGTCCTTCAACTCAATCCCATCACCACCCCACAAAGCCCCCTCACGAACGACTTTGTTATCAAGAACCTTAGTCTTGGTCGAGTTCTTGATCTCCACACCGTTCTGGGCATGGATATCGTTGTCCTTGATAACCAGGCGGTAGGCATCATCGGCGCCTACACCGGTTTCGGCTTCATGGATGTCATTTCCGGCCACGGTGGCATCGGCGGCATCATAAAGCTTCACAGCGGTGCCATTGCTACCACCACCATCAATGTGGTTGTTCAGCACTTTAGCGCCACTGGCGTGCTCAACGTTCACACCCACATGCTTACCGTGTAACGTCCCACCCTCAATGTGGAAGCCATCCAGCGTCACGTCATCGCCGGTGATATTCACATACCCATTAATCTTGGGTTTGCTCATCATGGCAGGCGGGTCAAGATAGATGTTATTTTTATACACGTTCACGTTTTCATTGTAGGTGCCGGGGGCCACGTCAATCTTGGCACCCACATCGGAAGCCACATCAACACCCTGCTGAATGCTTGCCTTATTGGAAACATTCACCTTAGTGGCTTCACCGGTGAGCTTGCCATTGGGCTCGTGGTGGATTTTGGTATTGAGGTTCACGGTCAAGTTGCCATTGGCATCGCGGTCCACATAACGGAGCTCATTGGCTGGGTGAGGCGCATACATATGCATGGCATCATCGTTCATGTCGTAGTTCACGTTAATGGTCTTTTTGGCGCCCACTTTCACCAATCCGCCATGGTCAAGGCTGTAATCAATCGAATACGCTTCGGCAGCGTTTTCATTGAAGGTATTCCCGCCCATGAACGACACAACACCCGCGTGGCTATGGTAGGCCTTGGTCGAGGCTTCACCACCCAGGGTAATGTTTTTGTCTCCGGTAAAGGCGATATCTCCACCATCACCATGGGTCATGCCACCTTCAGCTTTGGCGGTGCCGCTAAAGCTCATGTTCTGGCGTGCATAGGCCTTAATATGTCCGCCGTCGGCACTGCCCACGCCGGAAACATCCATGTCACCGGCTACATCCACATTGTCACCTTCCAGAACGATGCTTCCTTTTTTGTAAGCAGCACTCTTGGCTTCAATGTCGCCATCCATGTTGATGACGCTGTCGAGCATCGGCCGTGACGATTTGGCCAGCATTTGCACCTTGCCACCACCACCATTGGCATAAATTTTGCCACTGTTGTCGGCTTCGGCGTGCATGCCAGCTAGGCCTGTGCGCACAACACCCACGGGCAGGGCCATACTCAGCAGATTGTCACCGGTCAGGTCAAGGGTAAACACATCACCACCACCCAAAGCTACTTTGCCTTTATTGGCCGTGATAGTGCCTTTGTTTTCGGCAATAGGGCCAACCAGGGCTACATAACCACCGTCATTGGCTTTTATCTTACCATTATTAACAACTTGGGCATTGGGGTCCCCTGCATGGGCAAAGGCGTAGTTGCCGCTCAGGAACTTGCTGTTGTCGATATCGGCCGTGGTGGCAACCAAGCTTCCCACTTTCACATCAGCCTTGGGGCCAAAGAAGAAGCCGTTCTTGTTCACCAGCATCAGCTGCCCGTTGGCATTCAGTTTACCCAGAATTTGTGAAGGGTTCACATCGCCAATGCGGTTGAGCGTGGCTGAACCGGCCGAGGGCTGGTGGAAGTTGGTCGTCTGGAAGGGCGCAATATTAAAGGTGCCCCAGTTGATAATGGCCTTCGATGTCGATTGGGTGATGTCCATTTGCGAGGCCGTGGTGTTCACAATAGCGGCCGAACCTGCGGCAACAACGCCACCGGTTGGGTTGGCATAGCCAGCCATGGCGGTGCTGCTTAGCGCCAGCGTGGCCAGCAACGCCCGGCCTGCGGGAAAGGCCAGACCCGCATGTGTATAAGATTGATCGTGTGTTTTCATGATATTTTCCCCTGTTGTTTTTGAACAGCGGTCTATATCCCGGCCCATACATAAACGGGCCTCGGGGGGGGTGGGATACAGCCGGAGTTTGGTGTGAATGCGCTTCAGAACCACTCCAAAGCTTGGGCATCGTGCAATAAAAAAAAGGGGACACACGTGACGTACGTCACATCTCATCAAACAAAAATAAACAATTCTTAAAAACACATTAAATACCTCGTAACAAGCATAGGTTTTTTCATATGAGAAACACATACTATGCACTGGCATCCAGTGCCTGCCTTGCCCTGGCACCTGGCCTTTATGCACAAAGCCTCCCTGGCATACCCAGCAGCGCCGATTCAGGCCGCGTGTCAAAACAGCTCGATATTCCATTAAATACGGGCCCACGTGCAGAGCCCGAGCTTTCCGACGAGAGCAGCATTCAATATGCACCCAAAAATGCCGATAAAATCACTTTCAGGCTCAAAAAGATGACCTTGAGCGGAAACCATGCCTACAAGGCGGGCGAACTCGATATATACTTTGCGCGCTATATGGGTAAAACCATCTCCCTGCTCGATATTTATAAAATCTCCGATAAAATCAACCTGCGTTACCGGCAAGATGGCTATCTGCTGACACGGGTTGTGGTTCCGCCGCAAAATATCCGCAACGGTCACGTTACCATTCGGGTTATCGAGGGCAGGCTGAATAAGATCTACATCAACACAAACGGTAAAATAAGCATAAAAAAGGCGCGTATGCTCAAACGCTTTGCCAAACGGCTCGAGCACAAACGGCACCTAAAGCAAAGCCAACTGGAACGTGTGCTCAGGCTTATCAACCAACTGCCTGGGGTTACGGCCCGGGCAATTATCATGCCCTCCCCCGATACCTTTGGCGGCGCCGATCTCTTCATCACGGCCCAACGGAAGCGTTTTAACGCCGTGGCGTCATTCGATAACCGGGGAAACCGCTATATTGGCCCGCTCCAAGTTTCCTTGGGCGGCACCTGGAATGGCGTCTTCGACGATGCCGACAGCCTGGGCGTGCGCCTCAATTCCACGCTGGCCGATAAGGAGCTGCGGGCCGGACGGCTCGACTACCAGCGGATGTTAAATACCAATGGCCTTACCCTGGCCCTGTCGGCACGCAGCCAAAAAACCCGGCCCGGCTACGTGCTGAAAGATTTTGACGTCAAAGGGAGCGACACATCCCTATCCGCCAAACTAAGCTATCCGCTCACCCTCGGCATGCAAAATAATACAACTATCTATGCATCCTTAGAGGCACGCGACATCAAAACCGAGGTCTTAGGGACAACCCTCACGCAAGACCACCTTCGCGTGGCACGCATAGGTGTCGATATGCAAAACAGAGACACGCTCATGGGAGAGCAAAAACCTGCGATGAACAACCTGAATGTGGAAGTATCGCGCGGCATAAAGGGTTTTGGTGCCAGCAAAAAGGGGCGCAGCAGCAGCCAGCCCGAAGCGCCAGCCAACTTCAATAAAATTACCGCCAGCATCAGCCGCGAGCAAAGCCTGAACAAAACGCATAACCTCACAGCATTTCTGGCCGCCACGGCGCAATACAGCCCAAACGCGCTGTTGTCGGCCGAATCTTTTGGGGTCGGCGGAGAGTCGTTCGGCAGCGCGTATGATTCCTCAGAAATCACCGGCGATATCGGCTATGCGGTGCGTGCCGAGGCTCGTTATCTTGTCATTCCCAAAACACAAACAGCGTTTATTCAAGCCGCTCAACCCTATGCCTTTGTCGACTACGGCAAGGTGCACAGCCGCACCCCAAGCCTAGGCCAGAAGAACGAAAGCAGCATCGCCTCAACAGGTATAGGGCTCCGGGCTAATCTTAACGGGGGTTTCAGTATGGGGGTCGAGGTGGCGCAACCGCTCACCAAACACGTGGCCACTATGGGGCGTTCAAAAAGCCCACGCGTCTTTTTCAAAATCACCAAAACATTCTAAGCGCTAAAAAAGGGGAAGCCCTTAAACCCTGCGCTCTCCCCCCATCTCAAGCACAGGGCCGTCAGGGCCTCCTCAGTTCAAGATACGCGCATCCCAAAAGGCCTACGTGACCCATATCACATCCGCACCATTTACGGTTTTTGGAAATCGACACTCCGCCGGCAGAAGTTTTTTTCGCCAAACCGGTGGCAGTGGGTGGCCATCAGGGGGTCACAGAACGGGCACAAGGCGCGGTCATGTTCCAAAACAACGCGCCGCCCGTCTATTTTAATGTTGTATTCTTCCATACGCGCCAGGCACCGCGAGAACGTCTCGCGCGAGAGGCCAAGGCAGTGGGCAATTTCTGTTTTGGCTAACGGGAGGTCGAACTCTTTTTTGGGTATATTGTCACCGTCCAGCATAAGGCGCAGCAGGGTGTTCAGAACTTTGGCCATGGCGGGCTCCGCCACCACCTGTTCCAGCAGGCGCACCACGTGTTGCATTTGGTCGGCGACAATGGCCATCAGGTTGGTGGCCAGCTTCGGGGTTTTCAGAATCATGGCCAACATCACATCAACGGGCAATGCCACCAATTCCAACGAAGATTCCGCTACCGCACCAACCGAAGATTCCTCCACCAGAAACATCAAATCGCCAAAAAGCAGGTCATGGGGCCCCAAAAGGCCAAAGACAGTCTCGTGGCCCTCTTCGTTCAAATGGTAAATTTTAACCCACCCATCACCAATCAGATACAGATATAACGGCCTGTCTCCGGGCATAATAATGGTTTTACCCGCAGATAACGTCATCATTTTTGCATGTTTTTGCAGATAAAAAAACACATCATCATCGACACCATGGAAGAGCCGATGATTTCGCAATCGCAACACAGAACCAGAACTTATGTCCATGTATTTAATATCTTACGGAAACAAAATAATGTCAATAAAATTAATTGATCTTCATCACACAAAGGTCACGTCATAAAAAATGCATAAAATAAAATTTGAAATCGATAGACGTGACGTAAATCACATAGAATCACAAAAAATAGCTTAAAAAGAACGCATGATTGTCCGCAAAAAAGGAAAAAAACATGAACATCTTCAATTCCCGCCAGGAAGCTGGCTTTTGGCTTGCCGAAGGGCTTCAAGAATACAGGGGCAGCAAAACAACCACGGTGGTGGCTGTTTCAGAGGGCGGCATGGCCATCGCGGCCGAGATAGCGCGCATCCTGAACATTGCACTCAGCACGGCCGCCACCGCGCCGGCCAAGGCTCTTCCGGGCACGGCCAATCCAACACTTGTGTTCGTCGATGATAATCTTATCGAGAGCCATGCCCTCGCAACGGCCATCCAGCAGCTCACGCCTACGCATCAGGGCACAGTGCTTGTGGCCACACCTATTGCCACGCTCGAGGCTGTCGCCGATATCACCCCCCTCACCGATGGCGTCTGTTGCCTCTATCTGGTCGATAACCACGCCGAGATCGAGCCTTGGTATACCCCTCCCCACGCCGAATCTGCCGGCCCAACGGTCTCACCACGCACCTAAAATAACTTAGGCGCGCTCAAAAGCCTCCTGCGCCTCCAACCACACGGTTTCCGCCTCTTCCAGTTCGCGCAACAGCTGGCCATACGTAAACTGCGCCTGTTGGGCGGCGGTGGCGTCGGCATAGAAGGTGCTGTCGGCCATCTGGGCTTCCATCTGTTTGCGTTGTTTGGCAAGGCGGCTTACCAAGGCTTCGGCCTGTTCGCTGCGGGCCACCAGGTCAGGGAATTGTTTTTTCTTCTCCTGCAAAGCCTTTTTCAGTTCTTTGGCAGAAGGGCCGCTGGCATCTTTTTTGCGCTCACCGCGGCGTTCGTTGCGGCGCTGGGCCACCACGTGGGCGCGGTAGGCCTCAAGGTCACCATCAAACACGGTGCAGGTGCCGTTGGCCACCAGCCATAACCGGTCGGCCACACGCTCCACCATCGAAGGGTCGTGGCTCACAATCACCACCGCCCCCTGATAGGCGTTCAGCGCCTCCACCAACGCCTCGCGGGAATCCATATCCAGGTGGTTGGTCGGCTCATCCAGCAGCAGCAAGTGGGGGGCATTGTAGCTCATCAACGCAAACAACAAGCGGGCCTTTTCACCGCCACTCAGGCTCCCAATACGGTTTTCGGCCAGCGTTTTGTTAAACCCAAACCGCCCCAGCAGCGCGCGCACATCGGTCTCGCGCTTGCCTTCCATCACGCGGGCCATGGCATTCAGGGGGCTTTCATCCAGGCGCAGTTCTTCCGCCTGATGCTGCGAGAAATAGCCAATGCGCAACTTCCCCGAGGCCACCACTTCGCCTTGCAAAGCCGCCAAACGGCCAGCAATCAGCTTGATGAGGGTCGATTTCCCGTTGCCGTTCGCCCCCAGCAAGGCAATGCGGTCGTCCATATCAATAATTTCATCCACATTCCGCAACACGGGGTTGGTCGGCGTATAGCCAATATCGGCATGGCGGATAGTCAAAATCGGCGGCGGCAATTCTTCGGGCTGGGGGAAGTGGAATTTAATGCCACGCTCCGCAATCACGGCATCCACCACGTCCATCTTTTCAAGGGCTTTGAGGCGGCTTTGGGCTTGCTTGGCTTTGCTGGCTTTGGCCTTGAAACGGTCAACAAACGCTTGCATGTGGGCACGCATGGCGGTTTGTTTTTCATGCAGTTTTTGCTGGCTCATCAGCTTTTCGGCGCGTTCGCGCTCAAAGGTGTTGAAATTCCCGGTGTAAGCGGTCAGCTTTTTGTTATCCACATGAATGATGTGGGTCACGCACGTATTCAACAGCTCGCGGTCGTGCGAAATCATTAAAAGCGTCTTCGGGTAGCTGGCCAAATAGGCTTCCAGCCACATAATAGCTTCCAAATCCAGGTGGTTGGTCGGCTCATCCAGCAGCAGCAGGTCGGGTTGGCGGAACAAGGCGGCAGCCAAAGCCACCCGCATGCGCCACCCGCCGCTGAAGTTGCGCAGGGGCTCACCCAACTGGTCATCTTTAAATCCAAGCCCGGCCAGAATGCTGCTGGCACGCGCGGGCGCGGCGTAGGCGTCAATGTCATCCAGGCGGGCATAAATATCGGCAATTTTGTAGGGGTCCTGCTCGGTTTCCACCGCATGCATCAGGCGGCTGCGCTCCACATCGGCGGCCAACACCACGTCCAGAAGCGGCATATCCATGTCACCAATGTCTTGGCGCACAAAGCCGATAGTATAGCGGTCACTCAGGCTCACGGTGCCATTGTCGGCATGCAGTTCACCCGTGATGAGCTTGAACAGGGTCGACTTTCCCGCCCCATTGGCCCCCACCACACCCACGCGGCGCCCTTCGGCCACGGTCACCCCGGCATCTTCCAAAATCAGCCGTCCGGCCACGCGATAGGTCAGGTTCGAAATCGTCAGCATGGCGCCTTATGGCACACGTTGCCCCTCAACCGATAGTAAAAAATCGTATCTTGGGTTAACGGCAGCGGGGGCAAATAGGCACAGCCCCAGCCCGCTTCATGTCACCGGCGGTTACCGGCATGTTGCAGGTTTTGCACACGCTGTAATGGGCAGAGGGCTGCAAGTGGTGGTCAACGGCCACGCGGTCATCAAACACATAGCAGTCCCCTTCCCACAGGCTTTGGCTGGGCGGAACCTCCTCCAGATACTTCAAAATCCCACCTTCCAAATGGTAGACATTCTCATAGCCCTGCTGCTTCAGGTAAGCGGTTGATTTTTCACAGCGTATCCCGCCCGTGCAATACATGGCAATGCGCTGGGTTTTGTCCTCAGGCAGGTGCATATTCAGCCATGCGGGAAGCTCTTTGAAGATGGCGGTGGCGGGGTTCTGGGCGCCTGCAAAGCGGCCAATGGCCACTTCATAGTCGTTGCGGGTGTCCACCACAATCGTGTTGGGGTCGGCAATCAAGCTGTTCCAGTCGGCAGGCTTTACGTAGGCACCGCGCTGGGCAGGGTCAACGGGCACACCCAGGGGGATGGTCTCACGCTTCAGCTTTACCTTGGTGCGGGGGAATGGGTTGGTTGCGGAAACACTTTCTTTCCACGTCAAACCGGCAAACAGCGGCAACCCGCCAATCATGGCCAGGGTGGCACGCACTCCGTCTTCCGGCCCGGCGATGGTGCCATTAATGCCTTCCGGCGTCACCAGAATGGTGCCTGTCACACCACGGGCAGCCATAAAGGCCTTCCACGGCGCCTGCACGGAAGCATGCGCCGCAAACGGCACCAGATGGTAAAACGTGGCCACAAAATACG
>CANHVX010000023.1 GCA_947464215.1 Pseudomonadaceae bacterium
CGGTGTCATCGGGCAGGCTGCGTACGCCGCTGCTGGCCAGAATATCGTCCACAATAGCGGCATGGGGGCCATCCAGAAGGTCGGCAAGGGCCGTCACGTGGTCGGGGGTGGCGCGGGCATACACGCGCATCAGGTGGCGGGCCAGGTCGTTGAGGGGCCCGGGCGGGAAGGTCAGGGCGCTCATTTTTTCATCAACGTGTTTCATAATATCCGGCCAGCGGCACACCAAGGCCAGCAAAAAACGCAGGGCGCTGTCGCCTTGCAGGGTTTTGCCGTAGTCCAGGGGGGCTTGGGCGGGGGCAGCTCCAAAATCAGTCGGTTTTTTGGTAAAGGTTTTGCCGGTGCGGGTGCCTTGCCACAGTTTGTCTTTCAGGCTTTGGGCGTAGGCGCGGCGCACGGTGGCGTTGGTTATGGTGCGTAAAAGCTCGGCCAGAGCCGCTTCGGCGGCGGCTTTGCCGTCGGCGGTGGCAAGGTCCAGCCCTGCCGAGATATGCTGCCATAGCACCTGTTCTAAAGGAACAGGGTTGGCCATCAGGGTGCGCAGGGCGCCAAGGCCGTCTTTGCGCACCAGGCTGTCGGGGTCTTCGCCGTGGGGCAGGAATACAAAGCCAAGGCTATGCCCGGGTTCAAGGGTTTCGCAGGCGCGCAGGGCGGCGCGGGTGGCGGCGGTGCGTCCGGCGGCGTCGCCATCCAGGCAGACAAGCGGGCAGGGGTGCTGTTGCCAAAGCATCCGCAGCTGTTCGCTGGTTACGGCGGTGCCTAAGGGGGCCACGGCAGTTTTTAGGCCGGCCTGCCAGAGGGCAATCACGTCCATATAGCCTTCCACCAGCACGGGTGCACCGCTGGTCTTAACGTGCGGGCGGGCGCGGTGCAGGTTATAGAGCAAGTAGCTTTTGTTAAACCATGCCGTGTCTGCGGTGTTCAGATATTTGGGCTCGCTTTTGTCCATCACGCGGCCGCCAAACCCCACCGCTTCACCGCGTCCGTTGTGAATGGGGAACATCACGCGCCCGCGGAAGCGGTCATAGTCGCCGCGGCCTTTGGTGCTTTCCACGGTTAAACCTGCCGCGCGCAGGGTCTCGGGGCGGAAGCCTTCGCTCAACAGGGCGTCTTTGGTGGCCGAAAAACTCTCCGGGGCAAAGCCCAAGCCAAATTCACTCATCGTTTCCGGGCTCAGTTGGCGGTTTTCAAGGTAGCGCAGGCCGCTGGCGCCTTCGGGGCTGTGCAGGCAGCGCTGGAAGAAGATGGCTGCACGTTCCAACGCTTTCAGGCCATCCGTGTGGGCGGCGCGGGCGGCGGGGTTTTCGGGGGTTTTTTCGGGGAGTTTAAGGCCCACCTGCTTGGCCAGTCGTTCCACCACGTCGCCAAAGGTGCCGCCCTGGGTTTCCTGGACAAATTTAAGCACATCGCCGCTGGCCCCACAGCCAAAGCAGTAGTAGCTGCCTTGTTCGTCGCGCACGTGGAAGCTGGGGCTTTTTTCGCTGTGGAAGGGGCAATTGCCCCACCAGTAGCGGCCTTTTTTCTTCATGGCGGGCACCACTTTGCGCACCTCATCCAGAATGTTGAGGCGGGCTTTCAGCTGGTCAATAATCTGTGGTGGATACTTCATCCCAACATGCCTCCCTCCCTCCGCACCCTAACCCTCTTGTCACGCCGCCGCAACCATGCTTTACTGCATCAGGCCTGCAAGGGCTGTTTTTATTGAGAGATACCCGGGGCGGGCCGGGGCAGAGAAGAACGACAGGGGGCATGATGGAACGGGTTCCAATGACAATTTATGGCTACGAGCGCCTCAGCGCCGAGCTCAAACACCTGCTGCACACCGAGCGCCCGAACATCATCGCGGCGATCGACGAAGCGCGCGGCCACGGCGACTTGAAGGAAAACGCCGAATACCACGCGGCGAAGGAGCGCCAGGGCTTTATCGAGGGCCGTATAGCCGAGCTCGAAAGCAAGCTCAGCCGCGCCGACGTGATAGACCCCATGAAGCTGAAGGGCGAAAAAATTATGCTGGGCGCCACGGTTACCCTGGTCGATACCAGCACCGACAAACAGGTCACCTACGCGCTTGTGGGCCCCGACGAGGCCGACCTCGAGGCCGCGCGGCTGTCCACCACCAGTCCGTTGGGGCGGGCGTTGCTGGGCAAGTCGGTGGGCGATGAAGCCACGGTGCAAGCCCCCGGCGGCAAACGCATCTATGAAATCGAGGCCGTCGCCTTCAAGCCCATCGCCTAATATGGTCAAAAGCCCGCGAAAGCGGGTTTTTTATGCGCGTAATCCCCTAAAAAAATCCCGCAAAACCGCCGCACACGCCTCTTCGCGTATCCCTCCCAGTACCTCTACGGGGGCATGCAAGTGGCTGGCTACGCGCGGGCCGCTCACGGCGCCGCCGCTTTTGGGGTCATAGGCGCCAAACACCACGCGGCCTACGCGGGCGTGGCCAAGGGCGCCCATGCACATGGGGCAGGGTTCCAGGGTCACGGCTAAGGTGCAGCCGGACAAAAATTTGTCATCATGGTCAGCCAAAACCATCTCCAGCACGCGCATCTCGGCATGGCGGAGAGGGTTGCGCTCGGCTTCCACGGTGTTGTGGGCGGCGGCCAGAATGCTGCCGTCGGGCCCGGCCAGCACGGCGCCTACCGGCACTTCACCGGCGTCGGCGGCCCGTTGGGCCTGCGCCAGGGCTGCCGCCATCAGGGCGTCAAGGTCAGGGTAAGGGGCGGGCTTGTCGGGCATGGGGCTATGGTATAGGTATAAATGATGCGCCCTGCAATCGGTATCGTCCTCGACTGGCAAGCCACTGGCTCGTTCAGCCCCCGTTCCCACTATGCCATCCGCGATAGTTATTTTGCGGCGGTCTACGATGCCGGCGGGCTTCCCATCGGCTTGCCGCTGCTGGAAAGCGCGGTCACCGAATATCTCCCCCGCATCCAAGGCGTGGTTATTCCAGGCGGCGACTACCCCAGCCCCAGCCGCTGGTATGCCGACGGCCACGGCATCCCCGACGAACACCCCCGCACGGTGGTGAACGAGAATCTGGTGCGCGAACTTCTGAAAACCAAAATCCCCCTGTTAGCCATATGCGCTGGCCACCAAGAGCTGGCGGCGGCCACCGGCGGGCTGTTGCACTGGCGGGTGGCGCAGGCGGTGCCGGGGGCCACCAACCACCGCAGCACCAGCCCCACCGAAGTTGCGCATGCCGTGCAGGTCACGCCGGGCACCTTGCTGCACCGTCTGGTGGGGGCCGAGGTCATCCACGTCAACAGCCACCATAACGAGGCGGTAAAGTCCTTGGGCGCAGGCGTGGTGGTCAGCGGCCTGGCGCCCGATGGCGTGATTGAGGCCATCGAAGTGCCCGCCCACCCGTTTGCCCTGGGCGTGCAGTGGCACCCCGAGTTTGGGCTCACCGAATCCGACCACGCGCTGTTCATCGGCTTGGTGGCGGCGGCCAAGGCACGGCTCTAGCATGCGGCTGAACAAGTATCTCCAGCAGGCGGGGGTCGGCAGCCGGCGCGAGGCCGAACGGTTAGTGGCCGAAGGCGCGGTGCGGGTCAACGGCCAGGTGGCCAATGTCACCACCGAGGTGCCCGAGCACGGCGCCGAAGTGACCGTGCACGGCACACGTGTGGCGCCAGCAACGGCCGCATTGCCGCGGGTGTTTCGCTATCACAAACCCACAGGGGTGATTGTGACGGCGCGCGACAGCGAAGGCCGCGAAACGCTGTATGAAGCCCTCGCCAAAGTGCCCAACATCGCACAACTTCCCCGCCTGATGCCCGTTGGCCGGCTCGACCTCAACAGCGAAGGCCTGCTGCTGCTGACAGATAGCGGCCCGCTGGCCGAAGCGCTGATGCACCCGCGCAATACGCTGCGCCGCATCTATCGGGTGCGGGTGTTGGGGCAGCTGAACGCCAAGCAGCTGGCGCAGTGGCAGGCGGGGTTTAGCATCAGCACCACGCACTATCGCGGGGCCGAGGTCACGCACCTCGGCGCCGGCGAAAGCGGCCATAACCACACGTATGAGGTCACCCTGACCGAAGGCAAAAACCGCGAAATCCGCCGAATATTCGAGCATTTTGGCTGCCAGGTAAACCGCCTGCAACGCGTGGCCTATGGCCCGTGCGAACTCGGCACGCTGCCCAAGCGCGCCCTGGCCGAGGTGCCTGCGCCCGAGGTGGCCCATCTTCTTACCCTCATCAACATGGCCTCCTAAGATGCCCGCCTCCAAAGCCAACACTACGCCCATTATCACCGGCCGCCTGAAGGGGCGGAAGCTGGTGCTGCCCGCATCCGAGGCCGTGCGCCCCACGCGCCTGCGCCTGCGCCAGGCAGCGTTTAACATGCTGGCGTCACGGCTGGAATTCGGTGGGCTGCGCGTGGCCGATATCGGCGCGGGCAGCGGCGCCTGGGGGCTCGAGGCTCTCAGCCGTGGCGCCGCGCACGTGTGGCTTATCGATACCGACACCCACGCCGCGGCCACCAACGTCAAAGCACTCGGCCTTGCGGCCGATGATGTCACGCTGGTCAAGGCCGATGCCGCACACTGGGCGCCGCCCACCCCGTGCGATGTCGTGCTGGCCGACCCTCCCTATGCCAACACCGCTCTGGTGCCGCAGGTGCTGGCGCAGGCCGCGCGGTGGGGCACGGTGGGCAGCTGGTGGCTTATCGAAACCGCGGCCGCAACGGGCGTCACATGGCCCGCATCGTTTACCAATACCAAAACAACCGTCTCCGGCGTCACCGCCCTGCACATCGCCTGCTATCAAGGTGTTTAAACGCCAACGCCGCCCCGTGGGGCGGCATTAGGCATCATGTTAACCAACTAGACCTTGTGCTGGGTCGAGTAGTTTTTGTTAGAAAGGATGAACTGCACACCCGCCTTGCGGTTGCTGTCAATCAGCACGGGCGCCTTCAGGTTGGCGGTCAGGTAGTAGTTCTCACCGGCATCGTAAAGGGTCAGGATGGTCAGCATTTGGGTGCTTACAACGCCCAGCTTAGTCTCCTCAATGGCTTCCTGTTTGTCGGCCGATGTATAGCCTACGCCTAGCGTTTCAGGGTCTGCCACCAAAAAAGCGATAGAAGGCTGGTTGATGCACTGCATCAGCAGCAGGGGGCTGTTGTCCACGTTAGGCAGTTTGGCCAGGCCAAATTGGGTGCACTCGCGGAAGCCGAACAAGCCATGGGGGAAGTCCAGAATGCGGTCCGTGCGCACCGAGATTTCACCAAAGCGCGTGGTGAAGTTCATCAGGTCGCCGGGGGCAGCATCGTCGGTCATGCCCACCAAGCCATCGCCCGAGAAGGTTGTTTTGGGTGTGCTCATCATGCTGTCTTTCGTTGCCTGAGTCAGTTCGTAGAGGGCATCAGTCATGGTCGTCCGGAGAGAGGTCATTGGGGTTCTTTCTTGTTGCCCTTATCTCTTGCAAAGGCTGTGCCAAGTTTGTTCACGGCATCATTCATGCGGTTATCTGCCGAAGGAGACGCCGAGAGGGCGGGCAACGCCGCGGCCACGTTTTCTGCCTGTATCTTGGCAAATAGCTCTTGGCGGAACACGGTGCTACCGGTGGGGTATTCAAAACCCAGCTTCACGCGGCCTCCACGTATCTCCAGAATGCGCACTTCAATGGTGCCATTGATAACAATGGCCTCTCCCTCACGGCGTGTAATCAGCAACATGGGGGCCAGAATGCCCGAAACGGCGCCGAAAGTCTAAAGCTGTTTGAATCATTTTTTAGGCAAACAGCTTTAGCGCAGGAAGTCCAGCAAGCTCAACTGATTAATACGCGAAATCAGCGCCGAACTGGCTTCAATAGTGGCCTGCTGGGCGGAAAACTGGGTCAACGCTTCCGAGACATCTACTTTTTCCAACGCATCCAGCTGTTGCTTCAGAAAGGTCTGTTGGGTGGTATGGCGGTCTTTCACCAGGTCCAGGGTGTTCAGCTGTCCACCCACTTGCCCTTGCAGCGTGGTCAGGCCGCTTTTGGCCTGGTTAATAGCCGAGATAGCGTTGTCAATTTCCGTCACATTGTTGGTTTGCAGGCCATACCACAGGGCTTCAAGGCCGGCTTTCATGTTGGAAAACGAGCTGTCATTGCCCAGCACACCAAAGTTCAGCGTGGTGCCGGCGCCGGTCATCACGGTGGGCAGCTGGCTGTCACCTTGGTAATAGGTGGTGGGCACCGGAGACCCCGGAAACGCCGTAGACGCAGCACTTACATTGGTGGGGGCCTGCTGGCCGTTGCTGCCGGAAAAGATATATTGCCCGTTGTATTGGCTTTTCAGCAGCGTCATAAAACTTTCGGCCAAACTTTGGGCTTTGGGGGCCAGGGCTGCGCGTGTCGAGGCACTGTTTTGGTTACGGCCAAGGGTGGCGGTGCTGGTGGCATCGGCCAGCAGGTCGGTCATTTGCTGCAGGGCGCTTTCCACGGCTTTGGTGGTGTTGGTGGCACTGGTGAGGTTGTTGATATACACGTTGGTGCGGTCTTGCACGTCGCGCAGCGTCAGCACGCGGTTGGTTTCCGCTTCGTAATCAGAAAGACGCTGGGCTTTCAGGCCCGTGCTCACCTGGTAGCTGGTGAGGGCCATGTTAGAGCTCGCCTGTTGCAAGGTGCGCAGGCTGTTTTGGTTTTGGAAGTAGGTGGCAATGCGTGTGGTCATGGGGTGTCTCCGTTAGCGGACAATATTCACCAGTTCAGCCAGCAGGTCGTTCACCACCGAAATCAGACGTGCGCTTGCCTGAAAACTGTTTTGGTAAACCAACATTTGGCTCAGTTCTTCGTTTACGTTCACGCCGGTAGCGCTGCTTTTCAGTTGCTCCAACTGGTTAGAGATATTATCGGCAAACGTTTGGCGGTCTTTGGCATCCGAGATGGTGATGGAGAGGTTGGAAACAATTTGCCCTGCATACCCGCTCAAGGTGGTGGTTTGGGCGCCAAGTCCGCCCACGGCTGAAAAGCCCACTTTGGTGTCGGCAAAGGCGGCCATGGCCAGAATGTTTTGGTTGTCCAGGCTGCTCACGCCGCCGTCGGTGGTGCGCATGCGGGCCACAGGCAAAAGCTCGGGGTTGGCCACTATGCTGCTGGCCACATTCAGGTCGGCGGCGCCGGTCCCCGTGAACACGTTGTTCATGCCCAAAATGCCCAGCGGGTCGCCGCTTACATTGCTGAGAACTACGCGGTAGCTGGCGTTGGCGGCTTGTATTTGCAGATACGGGTTGCCGCTGCCGTCGGTGGTGGCGGTGGCGGTTACGCCGTTGGTGCCACCAAGGGTGGTGTTGCCAATGGTGGCGTTGGTGTTGATAAGCGTGGCTAAGTCGGTCAGCGAGAACGGTCCGGCACCGGGCAAGGTGAGTGGCGTGCCGCCTTGTGTTGTCAGCACAGGCTGGCCAAGGCTGTTGGTAACAGAAATATTAAACGTATTGCCCACCAAACTGGTGTAGCCGGTGGTGGAGTAAAGGTCGGTGGCCACACCACCAGCGGCGGCGGTGCTGCCGCTGGTGAGTGTCCGAACGGGGGGGTAGCTCGTGCCGCGGCTGGAAATTTTGTTCACCTCCGTGCGTAAGGCATTGGCAAAGGAATCCACCTGGCTTTTGAGGTTGGTTACCACGCTGTCGCGGATATCCACCAGGGCTTTTATTTTGCCCGAGGTTAAGCTGGTGGGGTCAATCGGCAGCGTGGTGCTAGAAAGAGAGCCATCCACCTGCACCGCCTGCAAACCAATGTCTTGGTAGGTGCCGGTGCCCGAGGTGCGCTTGAGCTGCACATACCCCGATTCATCCACCAAGCGCCGGCCATTTTCCAGGGTTACGCGCAAGCCGCCGCTGGTGGCATTTTCATTCACTTGCAGCTTTAGGCGTTTGGCCAGCTCATTAATTTTTGTGCCACGCGCATCCAGCAGGTCATTGGCATTCGCACCACTGGCGCTGCCGTTGGTCACGGCCGAAATCTGTCCACTCAAGTTCGAGATATCGCGCAGCAGTTGGTTAATGGTCGAAATTTCCGAGGTAATGGCATTGTCCGCATCGGCGGCGGTGGTGGTCAGGTCGTCATACACGTCGCGCACGGTTTGGCTGAACAGTTGGCTCTGTTGCACCACGTTACGCTTCAGGGCGCTGTTGGCGGGGTCATTGGAAAGGTTGCTGTAGCTTTCAAACACACCGCGCGCCAGGGCTTCCATCCCGCCGGTGGCGCTGGCGTTGGTCACCACACCTTCCAGGGTGTCCAAGTAGCTTTTGCGGGTATCAGAAAACTCCAGGTCGCTGCGGGCGGCATAAACGCGCTCATTCAAAAAGCGGTCACTTACGCGCTGGATAGAGCCCATCTGCACGCCATTGCCAAACCCATTGTTGGCCACAGCCGTGGTCTGTAGCGATTGGCGGGAAAATCCCTCCGTGTTGGCATTCACCACGTTGTGGGAAACGGTGCTCAAACCCACCTGAGAAACATTCAGGCCGGCGGTGCCGATGCGGAGGGCGTTGGTAAGGCTCATATCACAGTATAAGCAAGTTTTGTGCCAATATCGTGCATGTTAAATATCGCGGACCATCAGACGGGTATTCCCATCCACGGCATGCATCATGCCGTTGGCACCGTAAAGGCGGGCTTTGGGGGCTTCGGCATCCATGGCATCGCGTATGGCCACCACCAATTCCGCGCGCACGGTGTGGGCGGCTTTTAGTATCTGGGCGTTATTGCGGGCCAGGTCCTGGAAGGTGCGGAATTCTTCTTCTAGCTTTATCGCCTGCGCGCGTGCGGCATAGTCTTCGCGCCAGGTGTCACGCTGGGTTTTTACGTCACCCAGAAGCTGTTCAAGGCGGAGGGTCAGGCGTTTTTTATGCAGCAAGCGTGCGTCAAGGGCGGCAATATCAGCATGGGCCATGCCTGCGTTTTCTTCGGCCAGCAGGGCCATCAGCTCGCGGCAGGTGGCGCGGGCTTCCAGCAGCTTTTCCGTAGCGGGGCTGGGGGGGGTATTGGCGGGCACGGCACCGCGCAGGGTGCGGCGGGGTGGGGGGTTGTAGGGCAGCGGCATGGGGGTGTCCTTTTTTCTTAATGGGCCTGGGCTTCTTGCTGTTTTAAAAGCTCGTTATACACGGCGGTTCCCAAGCCAAAACCACCATTTTTGGCCATATTTTTGGCCATTTCCTCGGTTAGTTTGTCACGGAACATCTCCTCACCCACCCCACCCGAAAGCACGGTGTCTTCACCTTTGGGCTTCATGAGCGTGATAAATTGCTGAATGTAAAACGCTTCAAACCCTTCTGCGCCCTGTTTCATTTTGGCTTTTACGGCATCGGGCACGGTGCTGCCCAAGGGGCGCACGGCGGCGGCCGAGGTGGCATAAGAGGGGGTGGGGTGCATATCCATAGCGGGGTCCTACAGCACCACCAGCTCGGCTTGCAGGGCGCCGGCGGCTTTTATGTTTTGCAGAATGGAAATAACATCCCGCGGCTTCACACCCAGCGCATTGAGGCCGCTCACCAGGTCCGCTAGGCTCGAGCCCGAATTCAGCACCGAAAACTTGCCTTTGTTAGCATCATCTTCCACTTTTTTGATGGTTGTTTTGGGCGAAGTCACGGTCTGTCCAGCCATGTTGAAGCTGAAGGGCTGGCTCACAGCAGTTTCTTCCACAATCGTAATGGTCAGGTTGGCATGCGAAATCGCCACCGGCGCAATGCGTACGCTTTCGCCCATCACAATGGTTCCGGTTTTTTCGTCAATCACCACACGGGCTTCCATGGTGGGTTCAATCTCAAGGTTCTCTACTTTTTCGATAAGCGCAGGCAGCTCTTTGGCATAGCGGGCGGGCACGGCAATGGTCACCAGGCCGTTGTCGGTGGTGGCGGCCAGCTCTTCCTTGAAGGCGGTGTTGATGGCGTCTTTAAGCCGCATCGCCGTGGTAAAGTCGGGCTGGCGGAGAATGAATTTCAGGGTATTGCCAAGCTGGCTTAGCTCAAAGCCGGTTTCGCGCTCCACGACAGAGCCCTCGGCAATGCGCCCAACCGTGGTGTGGTTTTTGCTGATGCTCGAGCCGTCCTTGCCGGTGGCCTGGAAGCCGCCGACCACAATCGCACCTTGGGCCAGGGCGTAGGTGTTGCCGTCGGCGCCCAGCAGGGGGGTGGCCAGCAGCAGGCCGCCTTCAAGGCTTTTGGCGTCGCCCAGGCTGCTTACGGTTACATCCAGTTTGCCGCCTTGGCGGGCGAGGCTTGGCATTTTGGCGGTCACCATCACGGCGGCCACGTTTTTGGTTTTTATTTGGCTGAGGGTATCTTTGGCGTTCACACCCAACCGCTCCAGCATGTTGGCCAGGGTCTGGCGGGTGAAGGGGATACCATTGGCGCTATCACCCGTGCCGGCCAAACCCACCACCAGGCCGTAGCCCACCAGCACGTTTTCGCGCACGCCATCTATGTCGGCGAGGTCTTTCACTTTGGCCTTGGGCGCGGCGTGAAGGGGCAGTGCCACCAGCAGGGGCGCCAATATCAGGGTAAGAATGTGTATCGCTCTCATGGCCATACGTATGCACAGCATGTGCCAATCTGGCGCACGGCGCAGAATCAAAGACGGCTTGGCCCTTGGCACGCCTCCTGCATTGCTGGGTATAGCAAGAGGAGTAACCCCATGGCCGATGTCTACAGCGCACTCACCCACCGCATGGATTACCTGGTGGCGCGCCAAGGCGTGGTGGCGGGCAACATTGCCAACGCCGATACGCCGCAGTATCGCGCGAAAGATCTCACCTTTGCACCACAGGCCAAGGCGGGGCAGGGGGGTTTTGGTATGGCGGTCACCAGCGCGCGCCATATGGCGGCGGGTGGCGCGGGCGGTGCGGGCGCCACTGGCAAAACCACCGAAGAGACACGGTTCATGCAGCACAACGGCAATAGTGTGCGGCTCGATATGGAAATGGTGAAGATGAACCAAACGCAGCTCGATTACCGCCTGATGGCCCAGTTGTATAGCAAGCAGGTGGCGCTCCAGCAGTTGGCGCTGGGCCGCGCGGGTCGGTAATAGGGAAGGGGTAACGCCATGGATTTGGTCAACAGCATGAATGTGAGCGCCGGGGGCATGCTGGCGCAAACCACGCGGATGAAAATCGCCGCCGAGAACATCGCGAATGCCGATAGCGTGCAGCGCGCCGATGGCCAGGGCCCCTACCGCGCCAAGCAGGTGTTTTTTCAAACGGTGGTCGATAGCTATGGCACCAGCCGTGTGCAGGCCAAGGTGGCCGAAGACAGCAAAACGCCCCTGCGCGCGGTGTATAACCCCAGCTCCGACCTCGCCGATGCCCGCGGCTTCGTGATGATGCCCAACGTCGATACCACCATGGAAAACATGAACATGCGCGAGGCCCAACGCAGCTACGAGGCCAATATGGCTGCCATCAGCACCGCGCGTGAAATGGCCACCC
>CANHVX010000024.1 GCA_947464215.1 Pseudomonadaceae bacterium
AGGCGAGGGCCCCACGGCCCGCAAGGCGGCCATGTGCCGGGCATCGGTGCCCATTCAAGCCCTGAAGGGCGGCACGCCGAAAGATACACCCGCCGATGAAACACCGAAAGCAGAGGCCACCAAGCCCACGGCCAGCACGGAAAAAGTGGCTCCTCCGCCAACCGGCAGCGCTGTCCGGGTCAGCGGCCCGGCTGACTATGCCGACGAATCCAAGCGCGGCTTTGCCGCCGCCTATGGGGCCGATAAGGCCCAGGGCTACGCCGACGCCGTCAGCGGCAAAACCGAGGCCACCAAACTCAACAAAAGCCCCAAGTACGATGAGGGGATGGCCAGCGGCCTCAATCAGGTGATGAAAAGCACCCGCGAGGGCACGCGCGATGGCGCCCAGCGCACGGTCGATGTCAACCGCGTGGCCTACGACCAAGCCTATGCCAAAGCTGCCGCCAAGGTGCAAAGCGCGCCGTCGGTGGCCGAAGGCGAGACGCTCGGCATCTCCCGCGCCCAATATGCCGTGGTGCGCCCGGGCGAACTCATCACCCCCGGGGTGCCCAACAATGACCGCACCTTGGTGAACGAAGCTGCCGTGCGTCAGATATCCACGCGCGGAGGCCCTGTTATCAACGAATGGGCCAACAGCCTGAATTTGGATAGTTCGCGCCTCAGTAGCGATTTCGGACCACGCAATACGGGAATACCGGGTGCTTCGCGCTACCATCGGGGAATAGACTTGGCGGGGGAATACAAAAAACCCGTTACGGTGCCTGCCGGTGGAACAGTTGTGCGAAGCTCATGTTCCCGCAGCGGTTATGGGTGCCAGGTGATGGTGGATCACGGGAATGGATATGCAACGCTGTATGGGCACCTCACAGGCGCCAATATGCCGCGGCTGGGCCAGAACGTGATGGCCGGTCAGCAAATTGGCAACGTGGGCAACACGGGTACCAGCAGTGGCCCTCACCTGCACTTCGAGGTTCGGTATAGAGGAAGTCAGATTAACCCCGCCAGCATCCGTTTGGCCGATATGTCCCGCGGCGCTCAACCCACAAATGGGGGGCAGGGGGTGCAATGGGCGGCGCAGCCATCCGGGCCGCGTGCCACCCCCGTGGCGCAAACGGTAGCCACGGTGGCCAATTTCGTCGCGCCGCAAATGGCGCAATCGCTGAATCCGGTGGTGCAAGGCATCGGCCAGCTCGAGCAAGCGGGCGCGGTGCGCGTCAGCGGCCAGCAGCAAGGGGTGTTGGGCATGATAACCAGCTTCCTCGGCGGTGGCCAAGGCGGTGGGTCCGGGGGGGGCGGCGGCGGCTCGGGTGGCTCCGGCGGCGCTTACCAAACGGCCGAACCGCTCCCCATCGTCGATTTCGACCAACTCGACCCCGAAACCCGCCAAAGCGTGCTCGACCAATGGGGCGTTACCAACGGCGTTACCAATAATGCAGGCAATGCGCGCAGCCCACAACCGAACTTAGGCTTCTGCCAGGGCACCGAAAGCCTGAACAACAGCGGTCTCGTCCGCGGCATCTGTCTCCTCTAAAGGCAATAAACCGCAAAACACAAAGCCCCCCACGCAGGGGGGCTTTGTGCACCAAGGGTGGGGCCGATTACTCGGCTTTTTTCTTGGCAGCCTTTTTCGCCTTGGGGGCGTCTTCGGCGGTCTCGTCAGCAGCCTCATCGGCTTTCTTTTTGGCGGCAGGCTTTTTGGCGGCCTTGGGGGCGTCATCGGCCTTGGCTTTCACGCCGGCTTGCTTCAGGGCTTCGGCCAGGGCGGAATCGCCGGCTTCGCTCTGGTTGGCATATTCGGCAACAGCTTGGCGCTCTTCATCTTGCTGGAGGGCGCGCACGGAAAGGCCAAACTTGCGGTCTTTCTTGCTGAAGTTGATGATCTTCGCCGTGATCTGTTGGCCTTCTTTGTAACGGTTCGGGTCTTGGTCGGCCTTATCAATGCCCAGGTCGCGGGCCTTGATGGTGGTTTCCAAACCATTGAAGGTCACGGTGATGCCGTCGGCGTCGGTGTCGGTCACGGTTACAGTCACCACGTCACCTTTTTTCATGGTGTCCGAGGTGGCGGCAAAGGTGTCGCCGGTCAGTTGCTTAATGCCAAGGCTTACGCGCTCTTGCTCAGGGTCAATGCTAAGGATAACCGCCTCAACCTTGTCGCCTTTCTTGTAGGCTTGCAGGGCTTCGTCGCCGGTCTTGTCCCAGGCGATGTCCGAGACGTGCACCAGCCCGTCAATGCCTTCGGTCAGGGAAACAAACATCCCGAACTCGGTCACGTTGCGCACGGTGCCGCTCACTTTGTCACCCACGGCGTTGGCTTTGGGGAAGTTGCTCCATGGGTTTTCCATGCACTGCTTCAGGCCCAGAGAAATGCGACGCTTTTCGCGGTCGATTTCCAGCACCTGCACGGTCACGGTCTGGCCAACGTTCACCACCTTGCTGGGGTGGACGTTCTTTTTGGTCCAGCTCATTTCGGTCACGTGGATAAGGCCTTCCACACCGGGGGCCAGCTCCACAAAGGCGCCGTAGTCGGTGAGGTTGGTGATTTTGCCGGTCACGCGGTTGCCAATCGGGTAGGTGGCGTCCACGCTCTTCCATGGGTCATCCTTCAGCTGCTTCAGGCCCAGGCTGATGCGTTGGGTGCGCTCGTCGATGCGGGTCACCATCACGTCAATTTGCTGGCCTACTTTCAGCACTTCGCTGGGGTGGCCAATGCGGTGCCAGGCGATGTCGGTGATGTGCAGCAAGCCGTCCATACCGCCCAGGTCCATAAAGGCGCCGTAGTCGGTGATGTTCTTCACGGTGCCTTTAACCACGCGGCCTTCCTTCATGTTGGCCATCAGCTCGTCGCGGCTGGCCAGGGTGCCTTCGTCGGTGAGGGCGCGGCGGCTCACAATCAGGTTGTTGCGCTTGCGGTCTACTTTCACCACTTGGAAGTCAAGCGGGGTGTACATGTAGGGGTTAGCGTCCGTAATCGGTTTGGCATCCAGCTGGCTGCCGGGCAAGAAGCCCAGAACGCCTTGCACGTCCACCATAAAGCCGCCCTTAACCTTACCAAAGATAACACCCTTCACAGGCTGGTTAGCCTTGTTGGCGGTTTCCAGTTGGGTCAGAACTTCTTCGCGGCGGGCCTTTTCGCGGCTCAGGCGGGCTTCGGCGCGGCGGTCGTCCAGGTTTTCCACAAACACGTCCACAAAGTCGCCCACGGCTACTTTGGCAACGCCGGTGTCAAAATCTTCAAATTCCTTCAGGGGAATTTTGCCTTCGGTTTTCAGGCCGATGTCGATGGTCACAGCCTCGCTGTCCACAAACACCACCACACCTTTTACAACGCTGCCAACCACAGGGTGGGCATCGGTGAAGGTGTCTTCCAAACGGCGTGCAAAATCAATATCAAACGCGCTTTGCAGGGTTTCGGGGGCAATGGTGTAGTCGGTGCGGGAGGAGGTCTTGAAATCGTGGTCAGACATTTAAAATCTGCTTTTCAGGCGCCGAGGTTGGGCAAAATGCGGCACAAGGGTCGGCTTTCCCGTGTGTTAGCTGGCCGTATGCCCCTCTTTTACCCCCCTGTCAAGCGGTGTGTGGCTTTGGGGAAGCAAGGGGCCAGAAAAGAGGCTGTTTTAAAGGCACGGGCCTTGCCAAAATCGTGGCCTGTGCTGCAATGGCGGGCATGAAACAGCACGATATTCTCATTATAGGCGCTGGCCTTGCAGGTTTGCGGGCGGCATTTGAAGGGGTTACGGCGGGGCTAAACACCGCTGTGGTCAGCAAAATTCACCCGCTGCGCAGCCACAGTTGCGCCGCCCAGGGGGGCGTAAACGCCGCCATTAACCCTAAGGATGACTGGCACCACCACGCCTACGATACGGTCAAGGGCGCCGACTTTGTCGGCGACCAAGACAGTATCGATATGATGTGCGCCGAGGCCCCCCAGGCGGTCCTCGACCTCGACGCCATGGGCTGTCCGTTTAGCCGCGAAGACGATGGCACCATTGCCCAGCGCGCCTTTGGCGGGCAAAATTTCCCCCGCACGGCTTACGCGGCCGACAGAACTGGCCACGCCATGCTCCACACGCTGTGGGAGCAAGCCATTAAGTATGGCGTGCATGTGTATGATGAGTATTTCCTGATGAAAATCACCAACGCCGAAACGCCCGACGGCCTGCGGGCCAGCGGCGCGGTGGTGATGGACATCCGCACCGGCGAACTGCACCAGCTGGGCGCCCGCGCGGTGTGCGTGGCCACGGGCGGCTACGGCCGCATGTTTGCCAGCAATACCAACGCCATGACCAATACCGGCGATGGCATCGCCCACGCCATGCGGGCAGGCGCCCCGGCGGCCGACCTCGAATTCGTGCAATTCCACCCGACAGGGCTGAAAAGCAGCGGGATTCTCATCAGCGAGGGCGTGCGCGGCGAGGGCGCCTACCTTATCGGCGCCGATGGCCAGCGGTTTATGCAAAAATACGCCCCCAACAAGCTGGAATTGGCTAGCCGCGATGTCGTCAGCCGCAGCATGATGACCGAAATCAACAACGGCAACGGCAAAGACGGCGGGGTGTTTCTCGACGTCCGCCATTTAGGGAAGGAGCTCATCCTCGAGCGCCTGCCCCAAATCCGCCAGCTGGCGATAGACTTTGAAGGCGTCGACCCCATCGACCAACCCATCCCCGTGCGCCCCACCTGCCACTACACCATGGGCGGCATCCGCACCGATAAGCTGGGCCACAGCATCGCCCTCAAGGGCCTGTTTGCGGCAGGCGAGGCGGCCTGCGTCAGCGTGCACGGCGCCAACCGCTTGGGGGCCAACAGCCTGCTGGAAACCATCGTATTTGGCAAAATCACCGGTAAAGACATGGTCGATTTTGTCAAAAACCGCGAAGGCCACGCGCCCGTGAAGCCAACCGATGCCCTGGCCGAGGTCTCCGGCCACATCGCCCAGCTGAAGGCGCGGCCCGAGAAGGGCGGCGTGCGCCAGAGCGAAATCCGCAGCACGCTCACCGCCGAGATGCAGGAAAATTGCAGTGTCTTCCGCGATGAAAAACGCCTGAAATCAGCCTTGAACGCGGTGGAAGACGCCAAGGAAAAACTGAGCCGGATGTATGTCGACGATAAAACCGACGCCTTTAACACCGATGTCATCACCGCCATCGAGTTGCAGAATCTGGTGCTGATGGCCGAGGGCACCGTGCGCAACGCGCTGGAACGCAAGGAAAGCCGGGGCGCCCACGCCCGGGAAGATTTCCCGAATCGCGATGACGAAAACTGGATGACTCACATCACCACCCACTGGGACGCGAAAAAGGGTGAAATCACCTTGGGCCGCGACGCCGTGCGCACCACCGGCAACCCTCAATACGCCCCCGTCGAACGGAAATATTAACAGGAAGGGCACGCATTATGCCTCCCAAAAGCCAACAAAAAACCACCACTCTTCGCGTCCTGCGCGGCGCGGTCACGGGCGGTAAATTGGTGCAACGCACGCAAGATTTCGAAGTGCCGTATGATGCCACCACCACCGTGCTACACGCGCTGGAATGGGTGAAGGGCGAGGTCGATGGCAGCCTCACGTTCCGCCGTTCGTGCCGCGCCAGCATTTGCGGCAGCTGCGCCATGGTGGTGAACGGCCGCAGCCGCCTGGCCTGCAAAACCAAAATCGCCGACCTGCTCGAAGGCAACGCGTCCAAAAACATCGCCAGCGCCGAGGAAACGGTGGGCGAAGCCAACGTGGTCGAAATTGCCCCTCAGCGCAACCAGCCGGTCTTGAAGGATTTGGTGGTCGATATCAAACCCTTCTACGAGAAGGTGAAGGCCATTGTGCCCTACGTGCAGGAAGGCCCCGAGAAGGAGGAGCACGTCACGAAAGATAGCTTCTCGCAGGTCATCATGGTCTCCAACTGCATCATGTGTGGAGCCTGCTACTCCGACTGCACCGCGATGGTCGAAAACCCCGATTTCATCGGCCCCGCCGCGCTGGCCAAAGCGTATCGCTTTGTGTCCGACCCTCGCGAGGGCAACAAAACCGAACGCTTAAAAGAGCTGTCAGAAAAAAACGGCGTCTGGGATTGCACCCGCTGCGGCATGTGCATAGACGCCTGCCCCAAGGG
This sequence comes from Pseudomonadaceae bacterium, assembly GCA_947464215.1. GTDB lineage: Bacteria > Pseudomonadota > Alphaproteobacteria > UBA2136 > UBA6156 > JADCGN01. Next base: position 6,102 of record CANHVX010000024.1, read on the forward strand.
CGTGGCGCCGATGGAAGCCATCGTCAAACTGCGCAGCCTGGCGATCGAAGCGGGCATTACCGACAACAAAGGCGCGCGCCACGCCATGGTGTTCAAAGACGATATCGCCACGTGGGGCGTGCTGAACGAACCGTTCATGATGCTGAAAACATTGGGCGTCGCGGGCAGCATCGGCCAACTCGGCAACGCGCTGAATCTGGCGAAAAAAGGCAAAATCCCCAACCCGTTCCCGTTCGAGCACAAGGTTGAAGGGCTGAACGAGGTGAAGGCCATTTACGAGGAACTGAAAAAGAACCCGCTCGACGTCCGCACCAAGGCGGCCGATTCAGGACCCGGCGCCGGCTAAACCCTCCACCATCCCCACGAAAGAGGCAGACGTATCTGCCTCTTTTTTCATCACCCCCGCCATCATTTTATCCCCAAAAACCCCCGCGCGCGCGGCGGCTTTGCTATGCTTGGGCCTATGAGCAAACCGATGCCCGGCCTGCACCTGCAGCAAAGAACCGATCTGACCATGACGGCCGATCTCCGTCAGGCGATCGAGATGCTGGCGCTGTCGGGCCCCGAGGTGACCGACCTGGTGGCGCGCGAGGTGGCCGATAACCCGTGCCTGGAGTATGAGGATAACGCCGAGGCCGCGCACACAGGCATGGCGGAAACGCAGGCCAGCAGCGCGGCCGATACGGTGGAATGGGATGCCGCGTGGGATAACTGGGCCATCCGTGGCGAAGGCGAGGGCGGTCCGGCGGGGGAAGAGGGCGGCGGCAGTTGGAATGCCGATGAGGAAGGCTTTTCATGGGAAAACCGGGCCACTCAAAGCCAGTCACTGCCCGAGTTTCTGAACAAGCAGTTCGAAGAGGTGGTGGAAAGCCCGAAGCTGCGCATGGTGGCGCGTTTTCTTATCGATGCGATCGACGACGCCGGCTACCTGCGGGCCGATATGGCGGCGGTGGCGGCACAGCTGCGGGTCCCCGAAGACCTGGTCGATGACGCCCGCGCCATCATCCAAACGCTGGAACCGGTGGGGATAGGCGCGCAGTCACTGGCCGAATGCCTGCGCCTGCAGCTGCACGCGCGCGGCCAGCTGGAAGGCGTGTGCGAAACCTGCCTGAATCACCTCGATAAAGTCGCGGCACGCGATTGGAAAAGCCTCGCCAAATTGGCCACGGCAGCAGGTTTCGCGACCGATGAAGAGGAAGTGCGCCTCGCGGTGGCGGAAATTCAGAAGTGCAACCCCAAACCGGCGGCCGAGCTGGCCGCGCGCGGCATCGGCGGCGGGCGGATAGACGCCGTCACGCCCGATTTGTTGGTGACCCGCACGGCGGAAGGGGGCTGGGAGGTCTCCCTCAACGCGGCGGCGTTTCCGCGCCTGCTCACCATTCCGCCGCTGTCGCCGGCCGGGGCTGCGGCCCGGCAAGACGACACCAAAAAGTATCTGAACGAACGCTTCGGCCGCGCCAAATGGCTGCACAACGCGCTCGAGCAGCGGGCGCGCACCACTTTGGCCATCGGGCGGGCCATTTTGGTGGCTCAACCCACGTTTTTTGAGGCTGGGATAGAGTTCTTGCAGCCGCTCACCCTGCGCGATGTGGCGGAAAAGGTGGGCGTGCACGAAAGCACGGCCAGCCGGGTGGTCTCGGGCAAGTTTATGGCCACGCCGTGGGGGGTGGTGCCGTTGCGCCAGTTTTTTGCCAGTGGGGTGGCGTCTACGGGGGGGCAGGTGGGGGTGTCGTCCACCAGCGTCCAGAGCATGATCGCGAAATTGGTGAAGGGCGAAGACCCCCGCAAGCCCCTGTCCGATGAGCAGATTGTCACCAAACTGAAGGGCGAAGGCGTCGATATTGCCCGAAGAACCGTCGCCAAATATCGGGGAATATTGAACATTCCCGGCACGTCCGACCGCCGCGTGCGCGCCTAAAGGGCCCGCCTGGCAAGTCCAGCGCTCACCCAAAAATCCAAATATTGTATACTTGACAGAATCTTCAAAGCCTGTCACACCAACCCATAAGCAGCATCTTCTTTTACGTTTCGTGCCCGGAGGCCGGGCCAATGCTGCATGGAGGAAACGATAATGGTTGGTCAGTATTTCTCATTTGCGGGAACATCTGAGCAGTTGAAAGATATCGATTCAAGTATGCCACCATCGTGGAGACGACCCATGAAAACGCACTCGGAATGGCCGCCCATCTTGCGGCAGCGTGCCGTGCTAGAAAAGCTTGCGGGAGACTTCCTGCAAACCAATTTGCCCCTGCACGTGAGGGGCAAAAATGTCGCCGACGTGGCGGTCTGGCTGGTGCTCGAGGCGGAAGCCGCGTGCCACCAGGGCAACGTCAAGCGCCGGGGAACGTTCACCACGGTCTATCAGGCGGCAAGGGCCCTCAACACGGGCACCGTGCCGCAAGATACGCTGGCGCTCATCGAAAAAACTTGGGCGGCCGCATGGCTGGCCAAGGTCAACATGGGCAGCCTTGAAGAGGCGATGGAGAACTACGAAGCTCTCCGCAACCCCAAATACGTCGCCTGAAACACGCAGGCTTACCCGCCCCTGACACATCACGTGTCAGGGGCGGTTTCTTTATATATCAAGTGTTTGTTTGTCTTGTTAGGGGCATTCGCGGGGGGTAACATAAGTGTCGTGATAGTTCAAATCGTTCATGTCGCATCCCATGCAAATCCCCCAACCCAGTAAAGGAGTATCAGCCATGCACATTGTCGTTTCGGGTGTTCATATGGAAGTTGGCGAGGCGCTGCGTCAACACGCCGAAGTCAAAGCCGAAGAGCTGGCCACGCACTTTGAAAAGGTGAACGACGTGCACATCACCTTTGGCCACGAGGCGCACCACCATCATTTGCACAGCTCCCTTATTACGTTGCAGGCCAATGGCGTCAGCCTTCGTGGCGAAGGGCAGGGGATAGATTGGTATGCCGCGCTCGATGAAGCGGTGGCCAAGCTGTCGCGCCAGCTCGATAAGTATAAGGGCCGCCTCACCAAACACCGCGAGCGCCGCGCCAAGTTCAAAGAGCACCTGAAGAGCCTGGGGCCCGTGGCGTTCGAAGAAGGGCATGTGGAAGAGGCGGTGCTCGACGCCGTGCCCACCGATATGTTCCGCGAATTTGAACCCGAAATCACCAAAAAAGAGGTCACGCGCATCGCGCCGATGAGCGTGGATGAGGCCGTGATGCAAATGGACCTGTTGCACAAACCCGCGTTTATGTTCGTGAATGCGGCCACGGGCGAGATGAACATGGTCTACCGCGAGGGCCGCACGGAAGAGGGCAAAACCGCTATCCGCTGGGTCGCCCCGAAGGGTTAAACCAAACAGACACACCAAAGGCCTCGCAAGAGGCCTTTTTAGGTCAAAAGACGGTTTACTTTACCAACGTGTGGCGGGCGTCTCCGGCCAGGGCTTTAGCCACATCACCAATTTTGCACACCATTAGCGGCAGCTTGTGCTCGCGGCACAGCGCCACAGCAGCCCCATCCATCACTTGCAGGTCATCCACCAGCACATCTTTGTAGGTCACGGTGGCATAGTGTTTGGCGTCGGCGTGCTTGGTGGGGTCTTTGTCGTAAATGCCATCCACTTTGGTGGCTTTAATGTAAACCTGCGCGCCAATCTCAATCGCGCGCAGCGCGCCGGCGGTGTCGGTGGTGAAGAAGGGGTTGCCGGTGCCGGCGGCAAAAATCACCACGCGGCCTTTGTCCATGTGGCGCTGGGCGCGGCGGCGGATATAAGGCTCGGCCACGCTGGCAATTTCTACGGCGCTCATCACGCGGGTGTGCACGCCAATGCCTTCCAGCACGCTTTGCAGGGCCAGGGCATTAATCACGGTGGCCAGCATGCCCATCTGGTGGGCTTGGGCGGCCACAATCCCGGCGGCCACGGCTTCTTTGCCGCGCAGAATATTCCCGCCCCCAATCACCACACCCACCTGAATGCCTTGCCCCAGCAAGTCTTTCAGTTCGTGGGCAATCTCTTCAATGGCATGCACGTCCAGAATTTTCTCATGGGTCTCGCCCGCCAGGCGTTCGCCCGAAACTTTCACCAGGACACGCGTGTACATCATTTCACCTCATTCATTGGTATGTAGTGTGCCACCAAAGCCCACTGTTTAACAGTCTTTTGCGTGGGAGGCGTATCTATGTTCACCCACCAGCGCAACCAAAATGCCGCAGCCGGATGCAGCGGCAGCAGAGCCGGCCCCCAAAAACCGTAGATATCATTCCCGCACACATAGCGGCCGCGCAGGCCACCGGCATCGGGCGTAAGCGTGTAGAGATGCGCCGCAGCTCCCGTCCCAACCGTTAATGTAGATGCGTCCCACACCAGCCGCTGCGTGCTGGCGGCCGCAACGCCAGCCCACGCCCCTTGCTCATCCAGAATCACGCGCGACTCCTCACGCCATATCTGGGCCTCACCGCGCCACATAGCACCGTCCAGCGCGCGCTTGCGCACGCGGAAGGGTGTGGGGGCGGTTAGCAAATGCGTGCTCCCGCGGGCACACCATCAATATCCAGCAACCGGATGGCGCCATCCGTGTCGGCCGCGCCCAGCAGTAGAAACTCGGAGACAAACGGCCCAATCTGCTTGGGCGGCGCATTCACCCACCCCACAATGCGTCGGCCGCGCAGTGCTTCGGGGGTGTGCCACACGGTCACTTGGGCGCTTGTTTTCCGTATGCCAATTGCGGGGCCAAAATCAGCCCAGATCTGGAAGGCGGGCTTGCGCGCTTCGGGGAAGTCGCGCACGTCCACAATCACGCCTACGCGCATGTCCACGGCAAAAAAATGCTCTCCGGTTATGGCGGAGAGCAAGGTCGACGTTGCCTTCATGGGGTTGCCTTAGCTGGCAGCGGCCACTTGCTTGCGCACGTCTTCGGCGAAGTCGGTGGTTTCTTTTTCCACACCGTCACCAAGGCCAAAGCGCACAAAGCCGGTTACTTTGGCACCTTTGGCGGCCCCATCAACCACGTCGGCCACTTTGCGGTCGGGGTCCATCACAAAAGGCTGCTCAACCAGGCAGACTTCTTCCAGGAACTTCGAAACGCGTCCGGCCACAATTTTTTCCACC
>CANHVX010000025.1 GCA_947464215.1 Pseudomonadaceae bacterium
AAAGCTCAAATTGCAGCGCCATCGCGGTATCCCTTCCGTGTCAATAAACTGGTGTCACCAAAACTGTAAAAGCGGAACCGCTGCGCCACCGCATGGTCATACACCGCCGCCAGCTCCGCTTCCCCAATAAACGCCCCCACCAGCATCAATAGGCTGCTGCCGGGCAAATGGAAATTCGTTATCAAATGCGTCGCCACCCGGAATTCAAACCCGGGCTGAATAAACAACGTCGTATCATCCGCAAATCCCTCTGCTGGCATACCCATGCGCCCCCAGGTCTCCAACGTGCGCAGCGCCGTGGTGCCCACCGCCACCACACGCTTACCCGCCCCCAACGCCTGCCCAATCACCGCCGCCGTCTCACCACCCAGCTGCGCCCATTCGGCATGGAGCACCCCCGCCGCCATCTGTTCGGGCGTCGGGTTCTGGAAGGTTCCGGCCCCCACATGCAAGGTCACGGGGGCAAATATCACTCCCTTGGCGCGCAAACGCTCCATCAACGCGGGGGTAAAATGCAAGCCCGCCGTGGGTGCGGCAACCGAGCCCTTCGCCCGCCCATCGGCATAGACCGTCTGGTAGCGCGCGCGCGTTGCGGGGCTGTCGTCGGCTTTTATGTAAGGCGGCAGCGGCGTATGCCCATGCGCCTCCAAGTAGTCTCCCACCTGCACCGCAGGCAATTCAAACACAATCTCAGCTTTTTCCCCCAAGGCGGCAACCGTCACCCGTGCCCCGCCTTCCAGCACCACCACATCCCCCACCTTCAACCGCCGCTGGGGCCGGGCAAACGCCTCCCAGCGCGCCATATCGCCCTGCATCGGGTGGTGCAGCAGAAACTCCACGCGCACATCCGCGCCCGCCTCACGGCCGCCCCGCGCCGGGCGCACGCCAAAAATCCGCGCGGGGATAACCCGGCTGGTGTTGATCACCACCACATCGCCCGCCGCCAGAAAGCTATCCAGCGCGGCAAACGGCGTCTCATCAAGGCCCGGCCAGCGCAGCAGGCGGGCGCTGTCGCGGGGTTCGGCGGGCGTGTGGGCAATCAACGCCTCGGGTAAATCGTAGTGCCAATCCTTCATCCCCCAGCCGATACGCCAAAACCGCCCCATATTCAACCCCATAAACGCCAACGGGCCCCTCATAAAGAGGGGCCCGTGCGTCGTCAAGGTCAGCGGCGCATGCCGTCTTGCAAGGCGCGCCACGCTTTCATCACGTCGGGCAGACGCTCAGAGTAGGCGCGCACCTCCCCGGCCCACCTGTCCAGACTCTTCTGCAAGTCAGGGGCCAGGGCGTCATACACCTCGGTCAGCTCGGCCCACAGGGGCAGAGCCGAACGGGGCTGGGCCGCCCGCATTGTGGCGCGCAGTCTGTCCAGGTCTGCCCGCAGCCGCGTATGCTGGGCGCACACGTCGTGCACATCCTGCATCATGCGCACATAGCCCCAGCCATCACCCCCCGCAGCGCGGTGGCGCTGCGCGAAACTAAGCGGCCGGCTGTCAAGCAAGTGCTCCAGGGTCGGCAACGTGGCAGGCAACACCAGCATCTCGGCCCAGTCGCCGAGGAAAATATCGACCATTTTATGCCAACGGGCCTCCTCGGCCGCGTCCATACGCGTGTTAAACCTGTCCAACACCAGGCTGGCCAACGCCAAAGCAAAAGCTACACACACGCTAACGAACAAAGTCGCTTGCAAGGCAAACAACCGTTCAACAGGCTGCTGGAAGAACCATACAACAACAACCACAGTCAAAGCCACAACACTAAAACCCAGGTGCACCAGCCCCCCCCAGAGCATCCGCAGAGGGCTCCACCGCGGCATCTCATGCCAGGCTTTCACCCCCCGGTAAAATTTCCGCGGGGCCGCATCGTTAGGCACGTCTAAGGTGCGTGTCGTCATTGCCGAAGTCCTTTTCAAGGTTAGCCCCCACAGGGGCAAAAAAAACGGGAACAAGGCGTCATCCGCCTTAACTTACCCACTCACATAGACCGCAATGTATACAAAAACAAGCCCCCCACCTTATACAGGTGAGGGGCATACACAAAGGGGGGGGCTTTGTGGTCAGTTGGCAGGTGTCGAAGGCGCCTCCACCGGGGCCGCATTCGCAACCCATTGGTTGCGTGTCTCGTTCAGCCATACCCAGTCGTCATACCAACCTTGCACCACGGCATCATAGGCATCAATGTTGAGCATGATATCTTTGTATGCGTTAAAGATACCAACATCAATCTCGCGCAAGAACGAACCATCGGCCAGCGCCCGCAAGGCATCGCTCCGGTCTCCCTCCCGATACAACCCGCGCGGCATGTCCGGATTCATCAGGGTAACCCGGTCCCTGAATGCTTCGATGTCCTTGCCGATGGCATCCCGCAGGCCCTGCAGAAAGTGAAGCTGCTGCACCGCCTGAAGGAACAACGTCAGATAAGGCGTATCAACAAACCTCTCCGCCGGCGTCCTCGGGCCCATCGCCAACACCATATCAACTGTTGGCATATGCTTCGGGTGTGTCGCCGTCAGCCTTTGCAAGGTGTCTTGCAACAAGCCCACGGTCAACTCCGCCACCACATTCAAGCGTGGAGAGTTTCGCCCCGCAAGCGTCTCCGCCGGCCGGCTGGCAGCTTCTGGGTTAGAGAACCGCAGCCGGAACAAAGCGTAAATGCCCACCACCAGGCCAAACAAACCCAGCAAAAAGGTCCTCTCAAAATCCTGGAAATCCAGGATAAAGTTTAGCGTGAGCGTCAGGATCGTAAACCCTGCACCCACCATCGCCAGAACCCTATAGGCACGGTGTTCATTGTCCGTCATCGTTATCTCCTGCCCCAGCAAGGGGCCGCAAAAAAGGTCAGAAAATCAAGGGCACAAACCCTCTTACCCCCTCACATAGGTCACACCATAGCCAAATTCAAGGGCTACCCACCCCGCTCATGCGCCAACAGCCAAGCTTTGGTGGCAAGGCCCCCCGGGGCAGAAAACCCCGTCATCGCGCCGTTGGCCCCCATCACGCGGTGGCACGGCACTAAAATGGGCGCCGGGTTGGCCCCCACAGCACCACCAACGGCCCGCGCCGAACTCCCCAATCGCGCCGCCAAATCTCCATACGTGCATGTTTCCCCCCAGGGGATATCCACCAGCGCCGCCCACACCCGTCGCTGAAAAGGCGTTCCCACCAAATCAAGCCCCGCCGGGTCCAGCGCCACGGGTCGCCCGGCAAAATAATCCGCCAAAGCCCCCTCCCAACGGCCCGCCGCCTCGTGCCCGGCCACCCCACGGTCGGCCGCTCCCGCCGCCCACACCACCGCCTGCAAACGCCCATCAGCCCCAACTTTCACCCCCATCTCCCCCAACGGCGTCCGCATGCTGTAAACCTTTTATTTGATTATTGCACAAGAATACCATAGCCCCCCATTCCTTGACAATCCCCCCCCAAAATAACCAGCCCCCGCTACAGGCGGGGGCCTTTTTGCGTCCGCCAATTCCTTGACAACCTTACTTTATACGTATACACGATACCATCGTACCTGCCCTTTTCTCTCACCTGGAGCCACCTCCATGTCGAAAACCTATTCCCGCGAAGACCTCCTCGCCGCCATCGCAGCTTGGCAAGCGTGGTCCGTTGCCAATCTGTGCTTCAGTCAGGTCGAAGGCCAAACCAAGCTGCTGCTTGGCCAGCGCCGCCAGCCTCCCACAGCCATCCCCGAACCTGGCCAATACGCCCTGATTGGTGGCTTCAACGACATCCTCCCCGGCCCCGCCATGTTCGCAGATCTTGCCAATGCCCACATGCTGCATCAGATCAGCTTGCGCCATGGCGATCACTACACCAGCGGTGACTTCGTCCCGTGCGAATTCCCGATGGAGATCATCTCCGCGCCTCTCAATACCCCCTTGGGGCCGCTGCCCATCAAACGTGTCTCCAATATGCGTTTGGTCTGGATAGACCCTGATGCTATCCCGGCAATCATGCCTCAGAACAAGATTGCCAATGTCCAATGGGTCACCCTCGAGGAACTGTCAACTCTGGCCCTCGCCAAGCAACTCACATTTCCCCATCAGGTGGAAATGGTGATGCAGATCTTCCCGCAGGTCCGCAGCGCGCAAGACGTCCAACTGCTCAAACCCGGCTGGACCCGCTAACCCACCACCCCAAAATAACCAGCCCCCGCCAAAAGCGGGGGCCTTTTTGCATCCAAGCAGGCTTTAGTTCACCACCTCGGCCGTGTCCAAAGGCAGCGGCTCCGCAGGCACGGCAACTTCAGCGCCCTCCTCAACGTCCGGCCCATTCAGCATCGCGGCGGAAAGGCGGGTCACCACCTTCACCTTAGTATTGTCGATGCTGAACAACCGCACCCCTTGCGTGTTCCGCCCCATTTCCGAGATATCCGCCACATCCATGCGGATAAGTTGGCCATCCGCGGTCGCAATCATCACATCATCGCAGATGCCACGCTCTTTGTCGGCCGTCACCGGCATCGCGCACACCACGTGGCCGTTGCGGCTGCTGGTGTTGATACTGATCACCCCCATCGTGCCCCGGCCTTTTTCAGGGTAATCGACCTGCGGGGTAAGCTTGCCATACCCGTTTTCGGTTACGGTCAGGATGTGCGTATGGTGCGGCTCCACCAGATACATCGCCATCACGCTGTCGCCGGGGCGCAGGTTCATGCCGCGCACACCGGTGCTGGTGCGGCTGGCAATGGGGCGTATTTCATCTTCCGTGGCGCTAAAGCGCACGGCCTGCCCATTTTTGGAACTCATCAGCACGCTGCCACCCGCCGCATGGGCGTTGTAAAGGTGCACATCCAGCAGGCGGTCGCCATCGGTCAGCCCCATTCCGTAAATGCCGGTTTGGCGCACGTTGGAATAAGCCGTCAGCGGCGTCTTCCGGATAACCCCCTTCTGGGTCGCAAACACCAAAAAGTGGTGGGGCCACACCGCTTCATCGCGCGGGGTTGGCACGCAGGCGGCCACGGTTTCCCCGGCGGCCAGTTGCAGCAGGTTCACAAAGGCTTTGCCGCGGCCGGTGGCGTTGGCTTGGGGCAGCTGCCACACTTTCAACCGGAACACATTGCCCATGTTGGTGAAGCACAGCAGCGGGTCATGGGTGTTGGCGGCAAACAGGCTGGCCATTTCCTCATTTTCGCGCAGGTTGGCGGCGGCTTTGCCTTTGCCACCACGCCGCTGGGCGCGGAAGGCCGAAAGCCCCACCCGCTTCACATACCCGTCCGAGCTGATGGTCACCACCACATCCTCGGGCTGAATCAGGTCTTCCATGTTCATGTCGGCGCCGCCGTCAATAATGTCCGTCACACGCGGGGTTGCAAACTGGGCCTTAATCTCCACCAGCTCGTCGCGGATAACCCCCATCAGCACCGCACGGTCATTCAGAATGTTCAGCAGGTCACGGATAGACGCGGCAATCTCGCCCGCCTCATCCAGAATTTTTTCGCGCTCCAACCCGGTCAAACGCTGCAAACGCAGGTCCAGAATGGCTTGGGCTTGTATGGCGCTCAGGTGGTAGCTGGCCGCATGGCCCCCCTCACCCAGCAGCTCCAACAAGGGCCCCACGGCGTCGCCGGGCCAGCCACGGCTCATCAGTTGGTCTTTGGCGGTAGCGCCGTCGGGCGCATTGCGGATAATCTTGATAACCTCATCAATGTTGGCCACAGCAATGCCAAGGCCCACCAAAATATGGGCGCGGTCGCGGGCTTTTCCAAGGCGGAAACGCGTGCGGCGCGTCACCACATCTTCGCGGTGGTTCAAGAAGGCGCGCAGAATCGCGGGCACCCCCAGCAACTTGGGCAAACCACCGTCCAGCACCACCATGTTGTAGCTGAAGCCCGTCTGCAAACTGGTATGCTTGTAAAGCTGGTTAAGCACCACATCGGCGTTGGCGCCACGCTTCAGCTCCACAACCACGCGCACGCCAAAACGGTCGCTTTCGTCGCGCACTTCGCTAATGTCTTCAACAATCTTGTCCTTCACCAACGCGGCAATATTCTCCACCAGCGTGGCTTTGTTCACTTGGTAGGGGATTTCCTTGATAATCAGCACCGGCCGCGTATCGGGGTCCTTAATCTCCACCTTGCCGCGCAGAACCAGGCTGCCACGGCCCATGGCGGTGCCGCTCAAAATGGCGCCGCGGCCCACAATGGTCCCTCCGGTGGGGAAGTCGGGGCCCAAGATAAACTGGCCAATATCCTCCGCCGTCGCCTGCGGGTGGTTCAGCATGTGCAAACACGCGTCAATCACTTCGCCCAGGTTATGCGGGGGGATATTCGTCGCCATCCCCACGGCAATCCCGCCACTGCCGTTAATCAGCACGTTAGGGATACGCGTCGGCAGCACCCGGGGCTCATGCTCGCTGCCGTCGTAGTTGGGCTGGAAATCCACGGTGTCTTCGTCAATGTCGTGCAGCATGGCGCTGCCGGCTTTAGAAAGGCGGATTTCCGTATAGCGCATGGCCGCCGGCGCATCGCCGTCCATGCTGCCAAAGTTACCCTGCCCGTCTTCCAACGGCAAACGGAGGCTAAACTCCTGCGCCATCCGCACCATGGCGTCATAAATCGCGCTGTCGCCGTGGGGGTGGAATTTACCCATCACGTCCCCGACCACACGGGCACTTTTCAGGTATTTCTTGTTCCAATCGTTGCCCATCACGTTTTGGGCATAGAGAATCCGCCGGTGCACAGGCTTCAAACCGTCGCGCACATCGGGCAAGGCGCGGCTCACAATCACGCTCATGGCGTAATCGAGATAGCTCTTGCGCATTTCCTCCTCAATGGTAATGGGCTGAATGTGCGATGTAAGCAGCGGATTGGTCATCGGGCGGTCCTCTTTGTATGGCGGATTTATGCCACAAATCCCCCATTTTCACAACACAAACCCCCCATGTCCGGGCCGCCGCACTGGCGTATTTTTAGGCAGGCTTCTCCATCTCCTTGACACGTATACACCCGCACAGCATAGTCCCCTCCATCGCGGGCCACGTCCCGCCTCACCGGAGCTTTTTCCCATGCTCGAGTATAGTCTCGCCGCAGGCTTCTTCGTCAGCATCGCATATATCCTCGTGTATTATCTCGGCGGCGACGTGGGCCACACCGATAACGTCAACGGCGCCAATCTCGGTAGCATCCGTGAACAGGAAGACGATATCTAGCGATGCACACGCCCCCCTTCCCACAAACATGTCGTAATAAAGGCCCCTTCTCACCGAAGGGGCCATGTTCATGGCCTAACCAGCGCCTGCGTTCACTTTAAAGTAACAACAACGTCGCCAACCCCAAAAACACAAAAAAGCCGCCCACATCGGTAAAGGTGGTGGTGATAACCCCGGTCGAAATGGCCGGGTCGTATTTGAATTTTTTTAGAACCAGCGGCGTCATCCAGCCCGCCAGTGCGGCAATCAAGTGGTTGGCCACGGTGGCCAGCGCAATCACCACGGCCAGCATCCAGTTGCCATAAAGCAGGCCCACACCCAGGGCCATCAGCAAGGCCAGCAGGGTGCCAATGTAGCCTCCGGCCATAAATTCCTTTTTCAGCAACGCAAAGGCGTTTTGTTTGGTTATTTGGCCCAGTGCCATACCGCGTATAATCACGGTTTGCGTCTGGGTGGTCGCATTGCCGCCCATGCTGGCCACAATGGGCATCAGCACGGCCAGGGTGGTCAGCTGGGCAATGCTGTTTTCAAACAGAGCAATCACCGCGGCCGCCATAATGGCTGTCAAAAGGTTAATAAACAGCCACGGCAGGCGGTGCCGCGTGGTCTCGGCTACGGGGGCAAACAGGTCTTCGCTGTCGCCCACCCCGGCGGCGGCGGTTTGTTGGTAGGCGGCGTTGGCCTGCACGGCATCCAGCACGTCATCAATGGTTATGCGCCCCAGCAGCTCGTCTTTTTTGTTCACCACGGCCAGGTTGTGGATATCGTATTTCTCAAAAATGCGGATAACCTCTTCCGAGGGCACATGGGGCATAATGGTCAGCGGGCTTTTGCGCATCACGCTGTCCAGGGTGGCGCCGGTCTGGGCGCGTATCAGCCGGTGGAGAGAGACCGTGCCCTGCAACTTGCGGTGGCTGTTTACCACAAACACGGTGCCTGGGTTGTTGGGCATGCCTTCGGCGTTGCTGCGCAAGTAGTCCAGCACTTCGCCTACGGTTTGGTGGGGTAAGGCGGTCACCACTTCCAGCTGCATCATGCCGCCGGCGGTGTCGGCGTCGTAGTCCAGCAGATATTTCTGCTGGTGGTCAGCCATCAAATCTTCGGCGTCGGGGCCGCTCTCATCCGAGAGGTCTTCCACATGCTGGGCCAGGTCGGCGGCGTCGTCGCTTTCCAGCTCGGCAATGGCGTGCTTTACCTCTTCGGGGCGCAGAATTTGCAGAATGTGTTCTTGCACACCGTCTTCCAGTTCGGCCACCACATCGCCCAGGTGCTCATAGGGCACGTGGGCCATAATCAGGGGGCGCTGGGGGCGCGGCAGGCGCTCCAGCAGGTCGGCAATATCGGCGGGGTGCAGGTCGGCCAGCAGGCGGCCCAGGCTGCCGGTGTTGGTGGTTAGCGCATCCAGAATAGCTACATAGGCCTCATCGGTAAGGCCTTTGTGGAAGGTATCTTCATAGTGCTTCGGGTGTGTCACAGGCGGCATCCTAAAGCGGAAACGGGGGCCCTAACAGCCCCCGCATCATCTTTTCCAAGGCTGCCTGATGCCTCCGTAAGCACCTATAGCGTTAACGGCCGCCTTTGCGCACCTTCGCCACCACCCGCTCACTCTGTTGGGCCTGCACCACGGCCAGCGCGGTCAGGCTAATCACGCGGCGCACGGGGGCATCCACGCTCACAATGTGCACGGGCTTTTCAAGGCCCAGCAGAATGGGGCCAATGTAGTCCATATCGGGCGCCACCATGCGCACCATGTTAAAGGCGATATTCGCACTGTCCACATCGGGCAGAATCAATAAGTTGGCGGGCTCTTTCAGCGCCGATTCCGGGAAAATCCGTGCCATCACATCCATGTTCATGGCGGTGTCGGCCTGCATTTCGCCCTCCACCTGAATATCCGGCCACCGCTGCGAGATAATCCGCCGCGCCTCCTGCATTTTCAGGCTTTGCGGGGTTACCGAACTCCCAAAGTTGCTGTGCGAAAGCAAAGCCACCCGCGGGTTAATGCCAAACTGCCGCATTTCTTGGGTGGCCAGCAACGTCATTTCGGCCAGTTGTTCGGCGGTGGGGTTGGTTTGCACGTGGGTGTCGGCCATGAAGAAAAGGCGGTCTTTGCCCATCATCAGCTGCAAGGCATAGATGTGTTCCGTGCCCTTGTGTCCATTAATAATATGCGCCGCAATCGGCAAATAGCGCATAAAACGGCCGGAAATCCCGCACACAATGGCATCCGCGGTGCCTTCGCGCACCATCAGCGCCGCCCAGGTCAGCCAGCGGCTGCGCAGGTGAATCAGCGCCTCTCCATGCGTCACGCCGTCGCGCTTGCGCAGCTCGTAATATTGGTTCGCATAATGTTCAATACGCACATCTTCTTGCGGGTCAATGAGCGTGAAGTCGGTGTTCTCGCGCATCGAAAGCCCAAGGTCGGCAATATGGTCCAGCACCACGTCGCGGCGCCCCAGTAAAATCGGGTGGGCAATGCCCTGCGTCACCACCGCCTGGGCGGCTTGCAGAATGCGGGGGTCTTCACCTTCGGGGTAAACCACACGCTTGGGGTCTTGTTTGGCCAGGTTCAAAATGTCGCGCATGATAGCGAACGACTTGTCCACACTCGCATGCAACCCGGCGGCATAGGTGGCAAGGTCGGCAATCGGGCGGGTGGCCACCCCACTTTCCATGGCAGCCTTGGCCACGGCGGGCGCAATGGTGGAAAGCAAACGGTTGTCAAACGGCTTGGGGATAAGATACTCCGGCCCAAATTTCAGCTTGGAACCCTTATAGGCCGTGGCAAGGCCGGGTTCGGGCTCCATGCGGGCCAGCTCGGCCAACGCATGGGCGGCGGCCAGCTTCATCGCGGTGTTAAAGGTGGTGGCCCCACTGTCCAACGCCCCCCGGAACAAATACGGGAAGCCCAGCACGTTGTTAATTTGGTTGGGGAAGTCGCTGCGTCCGGTGCCGATAATCGCATCCGGCCGCGCCGCACGGGCCAGGTCGGGCATAATTTCGGGCGTGGGGTTGGCCATCGCAAAAATAATGGGCTTGGGCGCCATCGTCATCAGCATCTCGGGTTTCAAAATCCCCGCCGCACTTAAGCCAAAAAACACATCCGCACTCTGCAAGGCATCAGCCAGCGTGCGGGCTTTGGTGGGGTGGGCATAGGGCTTATGGGTGGGGTGCAGGTTGGGGCGGTCAGCATGGATAACCCCATCAATGTCCACCAATGTAATATGCGCCGCCGGCACGCCATAATCCACCAGCAGGTTCATGCAGGCAAGGCCAGCAGCTCCGGCCCCGCTGCATACCAAACGCACGTTTTCTTTGTCTTTTCCGGCCACATGCAACGCATTGATAAACGCCGCCGTCACAATAATCGCCGTGCCATGCTGGTCATCGTGCAGCACGGGAATATTCATGCGCGCGCGCAGCTTTTCCTCAATGTAAAAACAT
>CANHVX010000026.1 GCA_947464215.1 Pseudomonadaceae bacterium
GGGCAATTGGTTATTGTAGTAAACCAGAATGGCACCCACCACCATGGCAAATCCCAAAATGCCAAGGGCGGCCAGCCAGGCTAAAGCAACAAGCCACGGGAAGCGTTTCATCGCGCGCAAGGTTCCACCGCGAGACGGGGTCTTCCCCCCTCCCCGAGCACTACCTTGGCGGTTAATCACCATCCAATTAGCTTAAAGGAACCCATGCCCCACAGCAAGGGCCCACGCATGATAACATCGCCTCCCAAAAAGGCGCTTCATCCTAATAATGGACGTGCGCCGCCACATACTTGCGTATGCCACGGGCAATGGCCTTGGCCAAACGCTTGCGGAAGGCGGGGTCGGCCAGCTGGCGTTCTTCGCGCGGATTGGAAAGATAGCCCATTTCCACCAAAACACTTGGCACATCAGGGGCTTTCAGCACGCGGAACCCTGCAAACAGCGGGTCGCGCTTGCGCACTTCGGTCACGGTGCCAATCTCGTCCAGAATCGCATCAGCCAAATAGCTCGAGTTATTGCGGGTTTCGCGCTGGACGAGGGAAATCAAAATGTTCTGCACCTCGCGTGATTCCTTATCCAGCGCCACACCCGCCAACACGTCGCCGTCGTTTTCCGAATCGGCCAAACGGGCCGCTTCCCGGTCCGAGGCGCGGTCACTCACCACATAGGTTGTGGCCCCAATCACCTTCGGGTTGCTGGGGTGGATATCCGCATGCAAGCTCACAAACAAATCTGCCTGGGCGCGCTGGGCTGTTTTGGGGCGGTCTGGTAGGGGAATAAACCGGTCATCCTCGCGGGTCAAAATCACGTCAATTTTGTCACTGCGCAGTTCATTGGCTACTAATTTGCCCACTTGCAAGGTCAACCCTTTTTCGCACAACCGCAGAACGCGGCCACACCCACCGGGGTCCACACCGCCATGGCCCGGGTCCAGCACAACCACCACGCGGTTCCGCAGGCTGGTGTCAACGCGGCGGGGCACCACGGGCGCGGGTTCGTCTTCAATGGCGGTGGGGGCCACAGCCGGGGCCTTGCCTGCATCCACCACATCCTCCGGCGGAGGTATATCGGTGGGCTTTTGGCCGGGCTTGGTGGGCACCACGTCCAGCACCAGGCGCATGCCGCGGTCAGGGTTGGCGGGTATGGTGAACACATTCACGCGGGCGGGTTTTTCCAAATCAAGCACCATACGCACCGTGTGGGGGCGGAAGCGCCCGGCGCGCATCGCTTTTATAAGGCTGCCATCGGGCAACGTCAGCACATTGGGCGAGCGGGCAAAGGTCACATCGGCAAAATCAATCACCACCCGCGCCGGCTTGGGCAGCGTAAACCAACGGTAGGCTTGCTGCTCAGGGGTGGCCGAGCGGTGGAACTCCAGCACAACGCGTGTTTTTTTCGAAGTATCATGCCCAACACGCAGGTCTTTAATTACAGCGTCCGAGCCCGAATCCTCCTGGGCAAACGGGGCACACACAAGCACCAGCCCTGCGCATAAGGCCACAAAAAATCCAAACGAACGCACCCGAGATATCATCCTGCGCCCACTCATAACCCAACGCGCATACGGGCGGAAAGCGGCAAACGGCGTTGCGCAAGCATATTCACTCCCACACTCAGGCAAATCAGCAACACTCCTGGCGCCACCACCAAAAGCGGGGCCGTAAGCACCTCGCGCATGCCATCGCGCAGCATGCCGCCCAGGCTGGGTTCGGGGGCGGGTATGCCCAGGCCCAGAAAGCTTAGGCCCGCTTCGGCCACCATGCTGCCGGCAACCACCAAAAGGGCTTCCACGCGCAGGGGGCCAAGGCAGTTGGGCAAGATATGCAACCGCCACAGGCGCAGCACAGGCACACCGGCCAGCTCGGCGGCGGCAAGGTAGGGCGCGCGGCGTATATGCATAACCTGCACACGCGTCAGGCGGAAGAAGCCAACCCACCCCAGCAACCCAAGGGCCAAAATCACATTTTCCAAGCGGGCGCCCAACAAGGCCGCCAAAGCCAAGGCCAGCAAAATGCCGGGGAAGGAAAGAACAACGTCGGCCAGTTTGCCAACCACCCAATCCACCGCGCCGCCAAACCAGCCCGCCCATAGCCCAAGCGGAATCCCAAGGCTTGCGGTAAGTAACAGCACACCGCTGCCTACGGTTAGGCTGTGGTAAAGCCCCACACGCAGGCGGGCCAAAACATCGCGGCCCAAATCATCGGTGCCCAACCAGTGGGCCGCCGAAGGCGGGGCCATAACCTGTGCCAGGTCAACCAGCATGGGGCTATGCATCAGGGGTAAAAAAAGGCTGTCCATTGGTGCCTAAGCCCCAACCCGTGGGTCTAGCCATGCCACCACCACATCACTCAGCAGAACACACAGCATATACACAAGGCTTATCAGCAAAAGGCATCCTTGCATAAGGGGGTAGTCGCGCCCATGCAAAGCATCCAGCAACAGGTTGCCAAGGCCGGGCCAGCCAAACACGGCTTCGGTCAGCACAGCCCCCGTCAGCACCATTCCCAGTTGCAGGAACACAATTTGCACCACCGGCAGCAGCGCCACGGGCATCGCGTGGCGCCAGAGCACGCGGCGCATCGGGGCACCTTTGGCCACGGCGGTGCGCACATGGTCAGCGGCCATGGCACGGTTCAGGCTTTCGGTTAAAAAGCGGGCAATCACGGCAGCAAGCCCCGCGCCCAAGGTTAATGCCGGTAAAATGATACTCTCCGGCCCCTGCATGCCACTTACAGGCAGAAGGTTCAGCCCCACCGCCACACTCGCAATCAATAAGGGGCCCAGAACAAAACTGGGGGTGGCCATCACGGCCAGCGTCACAAGGTCCAGGCTGGCGCGCACGGGGCGCGCGGCAAGGGCACCGGCAATGCCCATAAGGGTTCCAAGCGTAAGGGCCACACCCATCGCGGCAGCGGCCAGCCAGCCGGTGGCGGGCAATCGTTCGGCAATCAGGCCCAGAACGGGCTTGGCATTCGCCAAACTCTGGCCCCAGTCCCCCTGAAGGGCACCTGCGGCAAAATCATAAATCTGTAAGGCTACAGGCCGGTCTAAACCAAGGGCGGTGCGCAAGGCATCACGGTCGGCCAACGCAGCATGCTCACCCAGCAGAGAATCAACCGGGTCGCCGGGTATGGTATGGATAAGCGCGCCCACAAGCGCCAGCACCAGCACGGCGGTGGGCACCATGGCCGCCAGACGCGTCAGAATAAACAGGGGCATTTTAGCGTTCATGGGTGCTATAAAAGCATACATTCGCACAATGCGCATACACGCTGCCACTTCTTTAGGCTTGCTCCCGTGGCCTAAAAGCCCTAAAGTGGCACCACGGAGAAAACATACCTCCACCGAATTTATGCCTAAACAAAGCGTTAGCGCCAAAAGTTAATGTAAAGGTTTAGGCCAAGACAAACCCCCGCCACCGCGCGGCCGGAACCGAGATTGCAGCCATGGCCCACCTGAAAGGCCCAAAGGAAACAAAACTCACAGACCTATACCCATAGGTTTCCCGCGCCCGCGGCGGCTCCGCTTACACATAGGAGCCCCCGATATGAAGACAATGTTAATAGACGCCGCCCACGCTGAAGAAACGCGCGTGGTCGTGCTCGATGGTAACCGCATCGACGATTTCGAAACCGAGACCCAAGGTAAACAGCAACTTAAAGGCAACATTTACATCGGCGAGGTCAGCCGCGTAGAGCCCAGCCTCCAGGCCGCGTTTATTACCTATGGCGGCAACCGCAATGGGTTTTTGGCTTTTACCGAAGTCCACCCCCAGTTTTTTGCCCTGAAAGCCTCTGAAAAGGCCGATGTGCTGGAAGAGATGGCCGAGCAGGCCGCTCGCCGCCGCCACCTCGACAACGAAGGCGAAGAGCCCGAATCACGCCAAGGCGCAAGCGCCGAACCCCGCGAACGCGAGGAAAAACCCGAAGGCCAGGGCAAACCCCGCCACCGGCACGAAGGCCGCGAGAATCGCCGCCCGCAACGCCCCCAGCGCATGGGTGCAACGGCTCCCGAGGCGGCACGCGCCGAGGCCGGCAACGAGGCCGCAGCCGAGCCCACACCCGCAGCTCAGGTGGCGTATGAAGATGCCGAAGACGCCGCCGCTGCCGCCAAAGCGGCCGCCATGGCTGAAGCGTCCGACTACGGCAACACCAGCGCCGAAGACACGGCAGGCAAAGGGGGCAAACGGCATCCCCGTGGGCCCAAGGGCGGCAACGCAGGCCATGGTGGCCGTGGGCGCCCCAAGCGTATTCACGCGCGCAACCGCCCGCAACGGGTCGAAACAACAGCCGAGGGCATGGTGGAAAGCACCGCCGAGGCTGCCAGCGAAGCCCAAGCCGCACCTGTGGCCGAGGCCCAGGTTAAGCCCGAAAAACCTGCACGCGCGGAAAAAAATCCCCGCAGCAATTTACCCATTCACCGCCGCTACCGCATCCAAGATGTGCTGAAGGAAGGCCAGAAAATTCTGGTGCAGGTGGTGAAGGAAGAGCGCGGCAGCAAAGGCGCCGCCCTCACCACCTATTTCAGCCTGCCCGGCCGCTACACGGTGCTTATGCCCAACACGCCCTATGCCGGTGGCATCAGCCGGAAGATAACCGACCCCGAAGAGCGCCGCGCGCTCCGCCAGGCCTACGCCGAGCTGCAAGTGCCCGATACCATGGGCCTCATCATCCGCACGGCAGGCTTGGGGCAAGATATCCAGCACATCAAGCGCGATTACACCAACCTGCAAAACCTCTGGTCGCACATTATTAAGGAATACGAGGCCAACGAAGGGGTGCAATGCATCCACGAAGACGGCTCCGTGCTCATCCGCGCCCTGCGCGATATGATGCGCGAGGATATCGAAGAGGTCACCATCAGCGGCGCCCGTGCCTACAAAACGGCCAAGGATTACGCCAAGAACGTGATGCCCGACACCGCTCACATCATCAAGCAATATAAGGGCGATGCGCCTATTTTCAGCGCTCATAAGGTGGAAGGCAAGCTCAACCAGCTGCACCACACGCGGGTGCTGTTGCCTTCGGGCGGCTATCTGGTCATCAACCCCACCGAGGCCTTGGTGGCGATAGATATCAACAGCGGCCGCAACACGCAGGAACGTAATATCGAAGAAACGGCAGTCAAAACCAACCTCGAAGCCTGCGAAGAAATCGCCCGCCAAATCCGCCTGCGCGACCTCGCGGGCCTGATCGTGGTCGACTTCATCGATATGGAAGACTTCCGCAACACCCGCAAGGTCGAACAAGCGATGCGCAAGGCGCTCCGCCGCGACCGTGCCCGTATCCAAACCGGCAACATCAGCGAATTCGGGCTGATGGAAATCTCCCGCCAGCGCCTGCGCCCCAGCTTTGGCGAAAGCCACAGCATCACCTGCCCGCATTGCCAGGGCACGGGCCACGTGGCCAGCCCGGCCACCAGCGGGCTGATGATTCTCCGCCGCCTGGAAGAGGAAGATTTAAAGGGCGCACACCGCGTGCTCGTCAGCACCGAGGCCACCACGGCCATGTGGGTGCTCAACCACAAACGAGATCTCATCCGCAGCATGGAAGAGAAGTATAAATACCAGCTCATCTTCCGTGCCGACGACACCCTGGTCGCCCCCGACCACCGGCTCGAGCTCACCCGCGTAAAGTCCGATGGCACCGAAAGCACCAATGTGGTCGAGGTCACGATGCGCGAGCAGCCCGAGCTGCCACCTGAAAAGCGCTACACCAAGGAAGGGCGCGACCAGCGCCGCCGCGAAGACGAGGCCCGCGCCGAACACCGCCGCGACCGCGACGACCGCTCCAACGGCCAAGGCGCTGAAAAACAAGAGGCAAAAGCGGATAAAGCAGAGCCCAAGCCCGAGCAAAACACCGCGCATAAGCAAAAAGAGCACAACAACCGGCCCAACCGCCACCAACGGCCCGAACGACACGAGGCGCCCGAACGCCAAGAGCAAAACGGGCCACGCGCGGAAGGGAAAGGCGTAGAAAGCAAACCCAAGGCCGAGCCCAAACCGCGCAAGGCTGCACCTGTCGCCGAAGACAAACCGCTGGAAGTCGCACGCGTGGTGGCCGAGGCCAGCACCGAGTCGCCGGTTATCGCGCCGCGCCCCAAGGCCAAAATCCAGCTGAAAAAGCAGGCCGATACCGATGCCGATACAGCCCCCATCGCGGTGGCCAAGGTCAGCACCGAAGGGGCCGTTGCGGCCGAACCCGCCCCGGCAAAAGCCAAGGGCAAGAAGGGGGGCGCAACGTCCGGCGGTATCCTTAAAAACCTGCTTGGCCTGTAGTTCACGCAAAACCTCAAAAGCACACCCCCGCCCCGGCGAGGGTTTTGCGGTGCGCGGTAAATCTTGACTCTCTCCCCTCGCCTGCTACACTGCGTTCAAACAAGAGGTTTTATGCCCATGGATACCAGCACCAGCCCATTCAGCACCACGCTCGCACAGGCCAATCAAGCCGTGGCAAGTTTTTGGCAGATTCCGGCCGCCTATTGGCAAACGGTGGGCAGCATTATGGGGGCACGCAGCCAAACGGCTACAGCCATGGCCACCACCCTGCATGAAACGGCGCAAAAAACCATGTCCAGCCAAAGCCTGCCGGAATGCGTGGGGCTGTGGGCCTCATGCTGGGGCCAGAACGTTCAGCAGCTCACGCAGCTGAACATGCACACGCACCAAAACCGCATGGCGCTTATGCAGCAGTGCCAACACCTTATCACGCGCAGCTGGATGGATGCCTCAACCGCCATCACCACGCCCACGCAGCACACATCTCCAACGCCCGCGTCGGCCAGCCAACCGCGTGCCATGTCGCACAGCCCTTCGCCCACGTTTATGCGCGGCACCTTCATTCCCGCCGCCACTAAAACACCCGCTACCGTGCAGCCCTCTATTCCCTTGCAAACGGGGTTTGCGAAAGCGCATATTCCGGCCCAGAAGGAACTGGCATCGCCTGTTATTCCATCCCAAACAAAGCTGGCGGCACCGGCCATTCCGCAGCAGCAGCGTATTATGCCAGCTATTCCCCAGCAAACCTCCTTTGCCACGCCGCGCCAAACAGAGCAGATGGTCACCGCCAGCATGGGCAACGCGGCCTTGTCGCCGGTGGTGTCCACCACGGCCAACAGCGTGGTGCGCAGCGCCACAGGGCACACGGTGGCGGCTTCAGCAGCTGCGCGCCGTTCGGTGGTGGCCCGCCGAAATACCCGCCGCACACGGCTGGCCCGCGGAACCCGCTAAGGGGGGAAGGCGCGCGGGCACCCTATGCGTTCCTGGCGCGCCATTGTGGCCTTTGCGTGTGTGGTGTGCACAAGCGCAGGCTACGCCCAATCCCTGATACTCGACGAAGAGTTCGACACCCTCGCCAACCAGCTCACGGCCCCCTTGCGGGCCGAACTCGCTCCGGGCGTCAACGTGCATTTTGTGGTGGTGAGCAGCCCCGATATCAACGCCTTTGTTACCGATGAGAACATTGTGTTTGTGCACAGCGGCCTCATTGCCAAAACCAAAACCGCGTCCGAGCTGCAGGGGGTGTTGGCGCACGAACTGGGGCATATCGCCGCCCAGCACGTCACCACGCGGGCCGAGGGGATGAAGGGCGCCATGGTGCCGGCCTTGGCGGGGGCGGTGTTGGGGCTTGGGGCCGCCATCGCAGGCGCGCCACAGGCCAGCGCGGCGCTTATTTTGGGGGGTCAGGCGGCAGGGATACAAACCATTCTCGCCCACACGCAGGTGCAGGAGAACGAGGCCGACCAACGGGCACTCAGCGCCTTGCATCAGGCGGGGTATAGCGCCCAGGGCATGGTCGATATGTTCACCACCCTGCGCACCGAAAGCCAGCTGAGCTACGACGCGCCGCCTGCCTGGCTGGTTACCCACCCCCTGCCCGCCACCCGGCTAGAAAAACTGGCCCACGCCACCACCATCGAATCTCCGGCCAAGTCGGAAAAATCCAGCCAACTCGACACCACCACCACCTACCACCGCCTGCAAGCCAAGGTGCTGGCGCTTAGCGAAAGCCCCGCCACCGTGCTGCGGCGGATGGGCGGGCCCAGCACCGCAGAGCGCTACGCACGGACCATCGCGCTTACTCGTCAGGGCAAATTGGCCGAGGCCCAAGCCCAGCTGGCTCCTCTGCTCAAGGCCGCCCCGGCCGATCCCTTCTACCACGAGCTCGCAGGCCGCATCGCACTCCAGCAGTCCAATCTGCCCGAGGCCGAGGCCGCCTTCAGCCGCGCACTGGCACAGGCGCCCAGGGGGCTGCTTATCCGCTATCAGCTGGCCGAGGTGCAACGCGCGCGTGGCAATCTGGCAGCTGCACAGGCCAATTACACCACCATCACGCGGGCCTGGCCTATCTGGAGCGAGCCCTGGGAGGGCTTGGCGCTCACTTTGGGCCAAACGGGCAAAATTCCGCAAAGCCACCTGGCCATGGCCGAGGCGAACTACGTCGATGGAGATATCCCAGCCGCCAAGCAAAGCCTGGCCTTGGCGCAAACATATCTCAAAAAATCCCCCGATGCCGAGGCCCAGGCCTGGGCATCCACCCTGGCCGACCGCATCAAAAACGCCGAGTAACCAACCCAGCAAGTTGGTTAAGTGTTGCCACATCCCAACAGTCCACTCTCTTCATAAGACAATCTGCACGAGAATCATTAGACGCCACGGCCAAAATCAGGCCTAAATGCTTTAATCCTGTAAAACAGGCCAACAACAACCAAAGGAATACAACATGTCCCCCTCCAAACTCATGCACAGCGCTGCAATGCGTGTGCTGCTGTTGGTCGCGGCGGTGTTGGGTGCGCCCGCAGTCGGCTTTGCCCAAACCGCAACGGTTAACAGTGGCGATACGGCCTGGATGCTCACCGCAACCGCACTCGTTCTCTTCATGACAATCCCCGGCCTGGCCCTGTTTTACGGCGGCCTTGTGCGCAAAAAGAACATTGTCTCCACCCTCATGCAATGCTTTGTCATCACCTGTGTGGTGGCGGTATTGTGGGTGGTTGTTGGCTACAGCATTGCCTTTGGCAATGGCTCGCCCTACTTCGGCGATTTCTCACATATCATGCTGTCAAATATCAAAATGAACGATGTAACGGGCACCATCCCCACCACCGTGTTTGTTATGTATCAGATGACTTTCGCCATCATCACACCCGCCCTTATCATTGGGTCGTTTGTGGAACGCATCAAGTTCAGCGGCATGCTGGTGTTTATCGCGCTGTGGAGCCTGCTCGTGTATGCCCCCGTGGCGCACATGGTGTGGCACGCCGATGGCTTCCTGATGAAGATGGGTGTTCTGGATTTCGCCGGTGGCGCCGTGGTGCACATCAACGCGGGTGTTGCTGGTCTGGTGGCCTGTATTATGCTCGGCAAACGGAAAGAGTTCCCCCTCAATCAAGACCTCTTCACACCCAGCAACATCACCTACACCATGGTGGGTGCCAGCATGCTGTGGGTGGGTTGGTTTGGCTTTAATGCCGGGTCGGCTCTCACAGCGGGCTCACTGGCAGGTCAGGCCATGCTGAACACGCAAATCGCTGCGGCAGCCGCGGCTCTCACCTGGATGGCGGCCGAGTGGATTCAGCGCGGCAAGCCAAGCCTGGTTGGCATCAGCTGCGGTGCGGTGGCTGGTCTGGTGGCCATTACACCGGCTGCGGGCTTCGTCAACGTGGGTGGCGCGCTGTTTATCGGCCTTATCGCCGGTCCGCTGTGCCTTATTGGCGGAACCTACCTCAAGCATGCCCTGGGCTACGATGACTCCCTCGACGTCGTCGGCGTGCACGGCATCGGTGGTCTCGTGGGTGCCTTGCTCGCTGGCGTATTTGCCACCACCGAAGTTGGTGGCCACGCAGGTCTGCTGGAAGGCAATACCGGTCAGTTCATGGTGCAGCTCATTGGTGCGGCCGCTGTGGCTGGCTACTGTGCCCTGGTTACGGTCGCTATCCTTATGTTCACGAAGATGACCGTCGGGCTGCGCGTATCGCCTAAAGAGGAAGACACCGGTCTAGACCTCTCAACACATGGCGAAAAAATCGCCTAACACCGGCCGGTTCACTCTGCTTGCAGGGCTGGCCGGTCATACCGCCAGCCCTGCCGGTGCGAGAACGCAACGGTTAACGCTCCAAGGTGTGCTTTGCAACGGGGCAAAGCTGTAAGAGAAGGTTTAAGAAGATGAATAACACACAGTCGAACACCCAACACGCCTCGAAGGCCTCCAAGCGCGAAGGGGTCGATACAACGATCCAAAATTTGCCCGATAACCCCCGGGCGATGCATCTGCTGCTGGAACGCATCAGCGCCGATGTCGGCGAGTATGCCACGCATAACAAAAAGATAGTCAGCCAAACCAAGCTTTTGTCCTTGAATGCCAGCATCGAGGCCGCGCGGGCCGGGGCGGCAGGTCGGGGGTTTGCGGTGGTGGCGCAAGAGGTGCAGAAGCTGGCCAACGGCACAGCACACGCAGCCGATAGCTTTTCCGCCGTGGTGCTCAAGCGCATCAACCGCAGCGCCGA
>CANHVX010000027.1 GCA_947464215.1 Pseudomonadaceae bacterium
CAGGGCGCCCGCGTGGCTACCACAACCGCTTCGGTTTAAGCCGTAACAAACTGCGTGAACTTGCCAGTGCAGGGCTGTTGCCCGGCGTGCGCAAGGGCAGCTGGTAAGCGAGAGAGAAGGAGGAAATCAACATGTCTTTCACCGATCCTATCGCTGATATGCTAACCCGTTTGCGCAATGCGCAGGCGCAACGCCACGCCACTGTGCGCGTGCCGGCCAGCAAAATGAAGGCAGCTATTCTGAGTGTGTTGCAAGCCGAAGGTTACATTGCCGGCGTAGCCGAAGATGTAAGTGCATCGGGCGCCAAAACGCTGGTTGTAAGCCTGAAGTATCACCAGGGCCAACCTGTGGTGACCTGGATCAACCGCGTCAGCAAACCAGGCCGCCGTGTCTATAGCCAAGCGGCCGAGTTGCCGATGGTTGCCAATGGCCTCGGCGTCACCATCGTCAGCACCAGCAAGGGTATCCTCACCGATACGCAAGCGCGTGCCCAGAAGGTGGGCGGCGAAGTTCTTTGCCAAATTATGTAAGCCGGAAGGGAAGGATAAGCAAATGTCTCGTGTCGGCAAAAAACCGATTACTGTCCCGAAGGGGGTAGAAGTGGCCGTCAATGGCCGGAGTGTGACCGTCAAGGGCACCAAGGGCCAGGTGCAGGGCGAATTGCCGCCCAGCATTGGCGCGGCCGTGGCCATGAATGAGGGTGTGAGCGAAGTGACGTTTACCCCCCAAGGCAACCCCAAGCAACTCAGCGCCAGCTGGGGCACCGCGCGTTCGCTGGTTGCGAACATGATTGAAGGGGTCACCAAAGGTTTTACCATTCAGATGAAACTGATCGGGGTGGGGTATCGTGCCACGGTCCAGGGTAAAAAGTTAAACATGACATTGGGTTACAGCCACCCGATCGACATGGAGATTCCCGCCGGTCTTACGCTCGACGTGAAGGACCAGACAGAAATCACCATTTCCGGAACCGACAAGTATACCGTGGGCCAATTTGCGGCCAACGTGCGTGCCAAGCGGGCGCCGGAACCGTTCAAGGGCAAGGGTGTGCGTTATACCAACGAGCACATTGCCATGAAGGAAGGTAAGAAGAAATAAGCAAGGGGAGGGGGCACACGCCCCCAACCGTGTTTACCCCCGTGGGTTGGTGAGAAACCTCCCAAACCGCGGTAACCGCGCCAAGATGGAAACATTGCAGGCGCTTAAGGAAAGGAAGATCATATGGGTCACATTCATGAATCCAACACCGGCCGCCGCGCGCGCCGGATACGTCATAAGCTGAAGTCGGCTGCACCGGGCAAACTGCGCCTGAGCGTATATCGCAGCAACCTGCATTTTTCAGCCCAAATTATCGATGACACCAAGGGCCACACCCTTGCCAGCGCCAGCACCATGGAAAAGAAGCTGGGCACCGGCCTGAAGAACGGCCGCAGCAGTGCCGCCGCCGAATTGATAGGCAAAACACTGGCCGAGCGTGCCCTGAAGGCAGGCGTGACCGAGGTGTATTTTGACCGCGGTCACTATCGTTATACAGGTCGTTTGAAGGCGTTGGCCGATGCTGCGCGTTCAGCAGGCTTGAAGTTTTAATCGGGAAAGGAAAATCCAATGAGCGAACGTTCCCAAAATAGCTTTGAAAACCGCGGCGATCGCGAGCGCTCCGAGCTGGTCGATAAACTGGTTGGCGTCCGTCGGGTTGCCAAGACCGTTAAGGGTGGCCGCCGTATGGCGTTTGGTGCCCTGGTGGTTGTGGGCGACGAGTCCGGCCGTGTCGGCTTTGGCCAAGGCAAGGCGAAGGAAGTGCCCGACGCCGTGAAAAAAGCCACCGAAGGCGCTAAGCGCACCATGGTGCGTGTTCCTCTGCGCCAAGGGCGCACGGTGCACCACGAAGTGGCCGGCCGTTTTGGTGCCACACGTGTGATCATCAAGCCAGCCGTTCCTGGTACCGGTATCATTGCCGGCGGCCCGATGCGCGCCGTATTTGAAGCCATGGGTATCAAAGACGTGGTCGCCAAGGCCATGGGCAGCACCAACCCGTATAACCTGATTCGTGCCACCTTTGCTGCGTTTGCAGCCATGGAAACCCCACGCGGTATCGCGGCCAAGCGTGGCCTGAAGGTGACCGATTTGCTGTTGCACAAGGAAGAATCGAGCAAGGGCGAACTGGACCAGAAGGAAATGCTGGCCAAGGCTGAAAAGGCCAAAGCCGCCCGTGCCGCCCGCGCACCGAAGAAGCCTGAAGGCAACCGCCGCCCCCGCCGTGACGATGGCGACCGTGGTGGCCGTGGTGGCGCCAAGCGCACCGAGGCTCCGAAGGTTGTGACGGTCAGCAAGGCCGATAGCATGAAGGCTGCCGTGTCCACCGACACTCCAGCCGCTGAATAGATTAACCAAGGCGTAAGCGAAAGCGAGTCAACATGAGCATCAAACTCAACCAACTGGCCGATAACCTCGGCGCAACCCAAAACACCAAGCGTCTGGGCCGCGGTATCGGTTCCGGCAAGGGGAAAACCTCGGGTCGTGGTGTAAAGGGTCAAAAGGCCCGTAAATCAGGCACCGTGCGTGCGGGGTTCGAAGGGGGCCAAAACCCACTTTACCGCCGTTTGCCGATGCGTGGTTTTAACAACGCCAACTTCACAACCGATTATTGCGAAGTGAACGTCGGCACGCTCCAAAAGCTGGTCGATGCCGGCAAGCTGGATGCCAAACTGCCCATCACCATTGAGAGCATTATTGGTATTGGTCTTACCAAAAAAGCCAAAGATGGCTTGAAGATCTTGGGCATGGGCGATGTATCAGCCAAGCTGATTATTGCCGCTGCCGCCGCAAGCCAAAGCGCAATCGATAAAGTGCAAAAGGCTGGCGGAAAACTGGAAATTTTGCCCAAGCGCGAATATGAAACGGGCAAGAAACTGGTTAAAAAAGCCTAACGGTTTTGCCAAAAATTTAAAAAACCCCGCATATGCGGGGTTTTTTAAGGTAGCATATGCTTAAAACACACGCATGCAGCCTTGAGTTTTGCCCTTTTTTCGGCTAAAAGAGGGGGTATAAGAACGAGCGAAAGCAGACCGATGGCCACACTGGGTTTAGGGAATCAATCGGAGGTGGCCGATTTGTTGGCCAAAGCCAAAAATCTTCATAGCCGGGTTTTATTTGTGTTGATGGCGTTTGTCATCTACCGGCTGGGCACGCACATTCCGCTGCCGGGTGTCGATGTGGTGGCGCTGGCCAGTTTTCAAAGCCATTTGCAGAGCGGCCTTTTTGGTCTTTTCAATATGTTTTCGGGTGGGGCCTTTAGCCGTATGGCGGTGTTTGCGCTCAATATTATGCCCTATATTACGGCCAGTATTATCATTCAGCTGCTGGCGGCATCCTACCCTAGCCTGGGCGAATTGCGGAAGGAAGGCGAAGTCGGGCGTCGCAAGCTCAACCAATATACGCGTTATTTAACGGTGGTGCTGGCCTTGGTGCAGGGGTTTGGCTTGGCGTCGGGCATCCAGCATCAAACGGCCAATGTGGGTGGCGAGCTTATGCCGCTGGTGGCCAACCCGGGGTTGGCGTTCCAGCTGCAAACGGCCCTTACCATCTGTGCAGGCAGTTTGTTTATGATGTGGCTGGGCGAGCAAATTAACACCCGTGGCATCGGCAACGGCATCAGCCTGCTCATTTTCGCTGGTATCGTGGCCGAATTCCCTAAAACATTCATGCGCATCTTTGAATTGGCGCGCACGGGGTCACTCAGCGAGCTCATCGTGCTGGGTATTGTTATTGGGGCTGTAGCCGCCATCTTGTTTATTGTTTTTATGGAAACCGCGATCCGCAAGGTGGCGATCCAATACCCCAAACGGCAGGGGATGTTTGGCAATATCAACACCGACAGCAACCACCTGCCGCTGAAGTTGAACTTAGCGGGCGTGATTCCCCCCATTTTCGCCAGTGCCCTGCTGATGGTGCCTGTCACCTTGGCCTCCTATGCGCCCCAAAGCGCCTGGGCGCAGTTTGTGGGGCAATATCTCAGCCCCGGCCACAGCATTTATCTGGTGGTCTTTGTGGCGATGATTATTTTCTTCAGCTACTTCTACGTCGCCACCGTAAGCTTTAACCCTCAGGAAACAGCCGAAAACCTTAAGAAGCAAGGGGCGTTTATCCCCGGCATTCGCCCGGGCGAGAGCACCGCCAAATACCTCGACGAGCTGGCGACCCGCCTCACAACCATCGGCGCGCTGTATCTGGCGTTTGTGTGTGCCGTGCCCGACCTTCTCCACCGCGACACCACCATTCCGTTCTACATTGGCGGCACCAGCCTGCTGATTATCGTCAGCGTCACAATAGACACCGTCGCGCGCATCCAAAGCGCCCTGATAGCCCAGAAGTATGAAAGCCTGCTGAAGCGGGCTGGAGGCAAGGGGGCGGGCGTGGGCTTGCTGGCGGGGCGCCGGAAGTAGACCTGGATAGTGTCCAATATAAAAAGGAGAACGAGGGACCATGATCATTGTGTTGTTTGGCCCGCCGGGTGCCGGGAAGGGGACGCAGGCGAACATTTTGGCCAAACACTTCGATATCCCGAATTTTTCCACCGGCGATATGTTC
Source organism: Pseudomonadaceae bacterium (assembly GCA_947464215.1). Taxonomy (GTDB): domain Bacteria; phylum Pseudomonadota; class Alphaproteobacteria; order UBA2136; family UBA6156; genus JADCGN01. The sequence goes on from CANHVX010000027.1 coordinate 4,588, forward strand.
CGGGCGGCCATAGCAGCGGGCACGCCGGTGGGCCGGCAGGTCAAGGCGGTGATCGAGGCGGGCGACTTAGTGTCCGACGATCTGGTCAACCAGTTGGTGTTTGAACGCATCAACCAGGTCGATTGCGCCAAGGGCGTGATTCTCGATGGCTATCCCCGCACGGTCGCACAAGCGGAAGAGCTCGATAAATGGTTAGAAAACCACCACTTGCACCTCGATGTTATTTTTGAATTTCAGGTAGATGAGCAAGAACTTGTTACACGGCGTGCGGGGCGCTTGTATGCGCCTATCAGCAAAAGGGTCTATCACGTTGATAATAACCCACCAAAAGTTGCGGGAAAATGCGACGAAACCGGCGAGACGCTTGTGCAACGCGACGATGACAATCCCGAAGTTGTGAAACACCGTTTAGATGTGTATCGCGAGCAAACATCACCGGTTATTGCCTTTTATAAAGCCCAAAATCGCCATTTGGCGATCGATGGCATGACACCCATCGATGATGTCTTCCAAACCATCCTGAACGCGCTTCCCCAAGCCGACTAAAAAACCCGATTAAACGAAGGAAAAACCCCCCGCACGTCAGCCGTGCGGGGGGTTCCGAAAAGCAGGTGCGGCAAGGCCAGCACCCGAGATAAGCCCTGGGCAGGGCGATCACCCCCTTTCAGATCTGCCGCAGCCCACGCGCGCAGATGTTGGAGTTGGTCGTATGGTGGTGGCAGGCTGAAGGCCTACAGAGCGCATGTGTCGTCACCATGATAACTCCTTTGCTGGGGGGCTAGAACCGATGCATGCCGGGCTTGCTTTGCCGGCATTTATGTTTCTTCCGGAGATATTTATCCGGGTTTTCCGCACGGTGTATGCGGCCTTGGGCACGCAATTTGCGGCGTTCTTCCTTCGAGGAAGGAATGCCATCCGGCGCGGGGGAATGTCCAGCTGCACGGGCAGCCAATTCCATTTGCAACATGAAAGCCTCAGGAAAACAGAGTGAGAAGTCGTCTCGCCCAGAACACGTTCTACAGGCGAAAAACGGGTAAGTCAGCCAGGTGCGAGGTCCCGCCCGCGCCATGTCCTTGGGCAGGTTTATTGGCATGGAAGGCTTGCGTAGGCAAGGGGCACGGCGCATTTTGTTGGCAGAGAACGAAAGAAATGGCGGTTATGCTGAACACACTGAACACTCCTCCCGTGGCCGCGCGTATGCACACCGTCCAAACCAGCCCCATTCTGGCCATGGCGGCAGCGGCGCAGGCGTTAAAAGCCGAGGGCAAGCCGGTCATTAGCCTCAGCATCGGCGTGCCGGGGTTTTTGCCGCCCGCCCACGTGCACGAGGCGGCGCATACGGCCATTGCGGCCGATAGGGGCGATTATCTTCCCGGGCGGGGCTCACCGGCCTTGGTCGAGGCCTGGCGCACGGCGCTGGCCGAAAAGGGGTTCCATTACAAGGCCACCGAAGTGATTACGCAAATGGGGGGTAAAGGCGCCCTTTTCAATATGTTTATGGCGCTTCTCAATGTGGGCGATGAAGTGATTATCCCCGCCCCCTATTGGACAAGCTACCCCGAGATGGTGCGCCTGGCGGGCGGGGTGCCGGTCATGCCGCTGGCACCAGCCCAGAAAAACTATAAGCTAACTGCGGCGCAGCTGCAGGCCGCCCTCACACCGCGCACGCGTATGGTGGTGTTCAACAACCCGTCCAACCCCACGGGCATGCTCTATTCGGCTGCGGAAACAGCGGAAATTGCCAACGTTTTAGCGGCGCATCCGCACCTCTGGGTGGTGTCCGATGATATCTACGACCATTTGGTGTATAGCGCCGATGCGGCTGAATCTGAAGCCCTAAGGGCCCCCCACGTGCTCGACACACACCAAAGCCTGCGCGAGAGAACGGTTATTATTCAAAGCGTCAGCAAAACCTACGGCATGCCCGGCTGGCGGGTGGGGATGGCCGCAGGCCCCGAGCCGCTGATAGACGCGATGCTCACGCTGAGCAGCCAAAGCCATACCCATGTGCCAGCCGTCACCATGGCGGCCGCGGCGGCGGCTCTTACCGGCCCGCAAGATTTTTTGCAGGTGCAGCGGGCACGTCTGCACCGCCAGCGGGGCTTGGTTCTGGGGGCCCTCAGCGCGATGGGCTGGCCGTGCCCCGTGCCCCAGGGGGCGTTTTATGTGTTCCCCGATATCACCCAACTGCTGGGGAAGGTCAGTGCCCACGGCACCCCTCTCACGTCCGATGTGGTGTTGGCCAACGCCCTGCTGCACGAGGCCTGGGTGGCCACGGTGCCGGGGAGTGCCTTTGGTTGCCCAACCTCGGTGCGGCTGTCCTATGCCGGGCCCGAGGCCGAGCTGGCCGAGGCCATGGCACGCATCGCGCAATGGGCGGCCAAACTCCACTAACCTGCGGCGCGGCACCAGATACGTAAAAGGCCCCATGCGGGGCCTTTTGATGTGAAGGGAGGCTACTGGGCCACTTGGCGTGCATCCAGCTCTTTCAGCCAACGCTGCATCCAGTCAATTTCCAGCTTTTGGGCGCGGATGATGTCATACGAAAGTTTTTTCAGCCGGGCGTCTTTGCCGTATTTAATCTGGATTTTTGCCATCTCCACAGCGCCTTGGTGGTGGGGGATCATCCCGCGCAGGAAGTCGATGTCGGGGTTGCCGGTGTAGGGCACGGCCATAGCCTTGTGCATATCGGCCATGGCGGCGTCTAGGGCTTGGGTGGCCTCATCGGTGGGGGCGGCGCTGCGGCCCATGGCGTGGCCCATATGGCCCATATCACCCATATCGCCGGCCATGCCCATGGTGCGGGTTTCTTTGTTTTTCAACATTTTTTTGCAAGCGCCATCCATGGCGTGGCCTGCGTGCTTGTTCTTGCAGCACGGTTTTTCTTTCATGCAGCAGTCCATGCCGTGGGGTTTGCCGTGGTGGTCGGCCAGGGCCAGGGCGGGAAGGGCTGCGAGCAGAAGGCTTGCGAATAAAGTTTTGTTTTTCATAACACATTTTCCCATTTCATGTTGATTGGATGCTTAAAAATACGCCCTAAGGGGGGAGGTGGCAAGCCATAATCCTACCTCAAACCTACCATGTAAGATGAGGATTGTGGTGTAAAGGGGCTTGCCAACGGGGGCATTCGGGGCTAAAAGGCGCCATGGCTAAAACCGATGTTATTGAATTTGAAGGGGTGGTTACACAAAACCTGCCCAATGCGCTTTTCCGCGTGAAGCTGGAGAATGGTGCTGTAATTTTGTGCCACATTTCTGGCAAAATGAAACAGAACAACATCCGTATTCTGGAAGGCGATAAGGTCACGGTCGAGATGACGCCGTACGATTTAACCAAGGGTCGTATTACCTTCCGCAAGAAGGAAGTGGTGGTTGCGCCCGGCACTTAGCGCCGGTGGGGTGGCAACGGGTGCCGGTTTAGCACCCTAAAAATCCGCACTTTCCCTCTTGCGCGTTGCCTCAAACCATGGTAATGCCGCCAAGACAGTAAGTTTAGAACCGACCGGAAGTGACTGAAAAATGCGTTATATTTCCTCCATCCGCGCAGAAAAGAAGCGTGATCGCAAGCTTCAGGTTGTGCGTCGCACGCGTAACAAGGCGGGTAAGTTCTTGGGCCGTATTCGTATTGTGATGCGCGACAAGCGCACCAATGGCAAAACGGGCCGCTACAGCGTTACCCAAGGCTAATTTGGTTGTTTTCATTTATTAATCAACAAGGAGTGTAGCTCGTGGCACGTATCGCGGGTGTTAATATTCCGGCCGACAAGCAGGTTTGGGTGGCTCTCACCTACCTGTATGGAGTTGGCCCTTCAAACACATACAAAATTTTGGCGTCTGCCAAGGTAGAACCAACCAAGCGTGTGAATGCGCTGTCGGAAGACGAGATTTCGCGCATTCGTAACGTGATCGATGCCAGCTACCCGGTCGAGGGTGATCTGCGCCGTCAGGTAAGCCTGAACATCAAGCGTTTGATGGACTTGGGCTGCTACCGTGGCCTGCGCCACCGCAAGGGGCTGCCGGTCCGTGGTCAGCGCACGCACAGCAATGCGCGCACTCGCAAGGGTCCGCGTAAGGTTGGTGTGGCCAACAAAAAGCCGCCAACGAAGTAAGGCCAGGGAGATAAAACCATGAACACACCTGCCAAATCATCGTCTAAAGCTGCGGGGGCCGCACGCCCCATGAAGCGCAAAGACCGCAAGAACGTTTCTGCGGCGGTTGCGCACATTCTCAGCACCTTTAACAACACCATTGTCACCATCACCGATTACCAAGGCAACACCATTGCCACCAGCAGTGCCGGAAGCCAAGGCTTCAAGGGCAGCCGCAAGGGGACGCCATTCGCGGCCCAGTTGGCAGCCGAAGGCGCGGTGCGTGCCGCCAAGGAACACGGCGTGCGCACGCTCGATGTTCAGCTCAAGGGCCCTGGTTCGGGCCGTGAGAGCGCCTTGCGCGGTCTGCAATCGCAAGGTGTGGAAGTTCTGACAATTCGTGATGTCACATCCATTCCGCACAACGGCTGCCGCCAGCCGAAGCGCCGCCGCGTCTAACGCCGAATCTGGGGTTCGCGGCGGGGCGCACCGCCGCCGCGAAACAGCCCCCGCGCAATGTCCCCAGGTGCTCTAACCCAATACATATTCCAGAAAAACCGACAGCAACGGAGGCCCCCATGCAGATCCAAGCCAACTGGAAGGAACTGATTAAACCCACCAAGGTTGCCATGTCCGGCGGAAACAAAGCCGTGGCAACGTTTACCGTCGAACCGCTCGAGCGTGGCTTTGGCCACACGCTGGGCAACGCTCTGCGCCGTGTGCTGCTGTCCAGCCTGCAAGGCTCGGCCATTACCAGCATTAAGGTCGAAGGCGCGCTGCACGAGTTCGCCACGCTGCCCGGCGTGATGGAAGATCTGACCGAAATCATCCTGAATTTGAAGGCCTTGGCCGTGCGCAGCCATGCCTCAGAGCCCAAAACCATTACCCTGCACAAAAAAGGCAGCGGCCCGGTCACAGCGGCCGATATCGAAACCACCCACGATATCGAAATCATCGATGCCAGCCACCACATCGCCACCTTGTCCGAGAAGGGCGAGCTGCGCATGGAGCTCACCATTGGTAACGGCAAAGGCTATTCGCCCGCGGCCGACCGCAAAAACCAAGAGCGCGCGCCTGGCACCATCCTTATCGACGCTATCTACAGCCCCATTCGCCGCGTCAGCTTTAAGGTGTCCGATGCCCGTGTTGGCCAGATCACCGACTACGACAAACTGGTGATGGATGTCGAAACCAACGGCGTCATCAGCCCGGAAGATGCCTTGGCCTTTGCCGCACGTATCCTGCAAGACCAACTGGGCGTGTTCATCAACTTTGAAGATATCGCCGACGACAGCAACCGGAACGATGATCTGATCGACATCAACCCGCACCTGCTGATGAAGGTCGACGAGCTGGAATTGTCGGTCCGCAGCGCCAACTGCCTGAAGAACGAGAACATCGTTTACATCGGCGACCTGGTCCAGAAGTCGGAAAGCGAAATGCTGAAAACGCCGAACTTTGGCCGTAAGTCTTTGAATGAAATCAAAGACGTGCTGGGCCAAATGGGCCTCGGCTTGGGCATGCGCCTGGAAAACTGGCCACCCGAGAACATCGAAGACCTGGCCCGCCGCCTCGGCCAACAGCAATAAGCTGGTGCCAGCA
>CANHVX010000028.1 GCA_947464215.1 Pseudomonadaceae bacterium
TCGGATTATCGGGTTGTCGGGTTGTCGGGGATGGGGGCTGCGTTGTTAGGCGGTGGTTCGCTCAGGATTGCCGCGCTTTGCTCGCAATGACCCACTCTCTGCTTGGGGGGCTGCGATTAGGCATGGTCCTGGCCAGAGTTTACCCTGGCCCCGGCCTGCGCCGGGGTAAATTTAACCGGGGCCGGGATGACCGGGGGAACGGTTTTGGGCTGCGCCTTTTTGGTGGGGTTTTTGAGTGGTTGGGTGGTATCACGTGCGTCACGGTTAGCGTTCGCAAATCACCTGCGCTGTTGTAGCACAGCCTGAATCATACCACGTTGCCGACCCTGGGAATATCACGCAATCTTCATTGCCCCCTGAGTTATTGGGTTCTCCGCTTGCCCAGTTAAAATACGTGGCCAGTGCCCCCGATGTGGTGCGCCATGTGCCTTCAACCGCAATATCATCAAGCCCGAGCCAAGAAGATGAGTTCATTCCGAATAAAAACGAATTTTCCGCCGCTGAGTCAGGCACTGCCACATCAGCACCCGAGGTGAGCCCTTGACAATAGGTACGCGCGTTAGCATAGGTCCGAGTCGTTGCATTCGAAATATAACATTTCCCGCCCCATGCTGTCCAACCACTGGGGCAGTTTATTGTCGTCACTGCCCAGGTATCGGATACGCTGCCGATAATAATAAATGAGACCGTTGTTGAGTTATTGGCTGCGGATGAGCTGACCCAGGCCTGCACGGTTTGACCGATACCCGCAACGCTTTGCCGGACCAGGGCCCCGCCATCGACACTGATGCGGGTGCTGGAGGTGCCGCTGGTGGTGACCATCACCGGCACCGTGCCCAAACCACTGAGTGTAATAACATTGGACGATACCGATGCGGCCGTTGAGGCGCTGATAACGTTGGTGAAGTCAAACGCGTCGGGGGTGTCATCGACGCCCCCATTGCCGGTGATGGCAACGCCGTTGATGGTTAACGTATTCAACGCCACGCTGGTGCCACTGACCGGCCCGGTGGTGCTGATGCCGGGGGCCACCAGGCGGCCGACGGTATCCAAATACGCCGTGCCACTGGTGCCGCCGGTGGTGAAGCTGATGGTGCCGCCGTTGCCCGCCACGATGTTGGCGCTGGTGGAGACGATGCGGTCGGGGCTGGCGCCGACAACGGCCCAGGTGCTGCCCTCGCAGCGCTCGAGCGCGCCCGCATTGGTGCGCAGGGCCCCCAACGCCGCCGCGTTGCAGGTGGTGGCAAACCCGGGGCGGACCGCACCGCCGGTGGTGGTGCTGGCGTCGAAGGACATCTGGGCATAAGCCGTGGCCGCCCATGCCGCCGCCACGGCCATGGCCGCGACGCCTTTCACCCAGGGCCCTTTGCGTGTGCTCACCCGGTTACCTTGCCGATTTACCCCCTTTGTTTCAAGCCCTTTGCCGTATCTGCGGGCAGGGATGAAGGGGGGTTGATTTTGGGTTTCGTTTCTTGATGAGTTCTCCTCGCAATGACGGTTACCCACCGGGGGCTGCGTTTTTTGGTGGTGGTTCGCTCAGGATTGCCGCGCTTTGCTCGCAATGACCCTTCCTGGGGGGGTGGGGGATGGGGGGCGGGTTATTGGTTAGCGGCGCAGCGCGGCGATGTGCTTGGCCACGGTTTGGGTGCCCTGCGTCGCCTCGATTAAGTTGCGCGAAATATCTTCGGTCGCCACCTTCTGCTCGGACATGGCGCCGGTCATCCCGGCCAGGGCTTGGTCGATGGAAGACAGCGCCTGCTGCACATCGGCCAGGGCGCTGACCGTGCCCTGCGAAGCCTGCTGGATGAGGCCGATTTGCTTGGACACCTCTTCGGTGGTGGTGGCGGTGGTTTGCGCCAGCTTCTTCACCTCATCGGCCACCACGGCAAAGCCACGCCCGCTCTCGCCGGCACGCGCCGCCTCGATGCTGGCATTCAGCGCCAGCAAGTTGGTTTGCTCGGCGATGTCGCGGATCATCTCGACCGCTTCGCCGATACGGCGCGTGGCCTCGGTAAGGGCACGCACCGACGCCTGGTTGCTCTCGGCACGCATCACCGCCTGGCGGGTGGCCCCGGCCGACTGCTGCACCTGCGCCGAAATGTTGGCCACTGTGCTGGTGAGCTCGTTGGCGGCGGTGGAGATGCTGTTGAGCTGATCGGAGACGCGATTGGACGTTTGGCCCACCTCGCCTGTCAGCTCGACCAGTTTGCGGTCGAACGCGGCATCCATCTCGGCCTTATGGGCCGCCGCCTCGGCTTCCATCTGGCGCTTTTGACGGGCAGCCTCGCGCAGGGTTTCCAGCGCCTTCACCAGGCGGCCAATTTCGTCGGAGCCGGCCAAGGGGGCGAGATTTTGGTCGAGGTTGCCTTCGGCCACCGCCTGCACCGCCGCCGTGGTGCGGGTAAACCGCGCCAGCACCCGCACCCACAAGAACCAGCTCAGCCACACAATAAACCCGACCACCCCCGCCAAGGTAGCCAGCCACACCACCAACAGCTCTTGCTGCACCCACAACGCCGAGGCCAATGCCTCTTCGCGCGCGTTCTGCGCCAGGCTGTGCAGCTCTTCGGCGCCGTTGAGCGCTGCGGTTGAGCTGGCAAAGTAATCGGTGAAGGATTGCGGATAGGCCGCGCCCTGCGCCGAGGCCGCGATAATGGCCTGCCGCTGGGCGCCGTAGGTGCCAAAATACCCCTCGTTCAGCGCGGTGATGGCAGCGACCACCTCGGCTGAGATATCTGGTGCGTTTTTAAATTTATTCAGCATCTGCATCGCCTGCTGGGCCTCGGCGTGCATGCGGTGCATAAACGCGAGATCGGATTCTGACAGCGGGACACCCTTGGCCAGCGCGATGGCCATGATGGTGCGGTCACGCCCACCCATCTCGCGCAGGCGCCAGGATTCCTGCGCAATGTTGGACAGCACCTGCACCACCTCGGGCACGTTGCCGTTTTGGCCGGGCAACACATTACGCAGATTGTTCAGGTAGACGATCGCCGATGGGACATCGCGCGGCCACTGCACCATAATCTCGGCCTCCCGCTCGGCCTGCGGCCGCGTTAAGGCGGCATCGGCCCGGCTGCGCAGTGTGTTGACCTCGGCCAATGTGTTTTTCAGCGGTGTGATGAAGATATCGTTCAGGCCCGGCTGGGTATCGGCCACCTCGACCAGCGTGGCAAAGGTGGCGCTGCTTTTGGCGCGTTGATCATCGATCATCTTGCGAAATTGGGGGGCGATGGGGTCGGGCAGGTTGAGCGTAACCTGCACCACGCTACGCTCGAGCGACATATCGATGAGGGCGGTATTCAGGAGCCCGCGCAACTGAAAGGTTTGCTGGGCCTCTTTTAAGGCGTTCATGCCGTGCCAGGCCATGTAGGATTTGCTGGCCAGCAAGCCCAGCATCAGCATGAATACTGACAAAATGAGATAAACCGTGGCGCGGAGTGTCATGGACGTCTTCTTTTTTATTGTTTGTGAGACCTTACACGCAAACCGCCCAACAGCCCAGTGCGGCCGCGCGCCGATTGCTTTTTTGCCCTGCTCTCTGTTATGCGGGGACCACACTTTGTATGATGACATCGGGCGGCTGCCCAAGGCCCGACGTTTTTTAATCAATCATTTCCAGATTGGTTTTGGCGACATAGCCTTCTTCGCCGCTGGGAATCACCTCGACCTCGCAATAGCCGCCCTCGCACCCCTTGATGGCCACCACCACGCCGCCGGCCAGCCGCGCCACCCGGCGCGCGCCGGGCTCGGGCTTTTTCAGCAGCGGCGCAGGATCTCGGCCCGACACCAACCCCGTGGCCCGCTTGCTTATCATGTTGACATGCACCCAGCCCTCTTCGGCCTCGGCATCGCGGATTTTGTAGTAATTATCATACCGTGTAAGCAGCTGCACCGGATACCACGCCCGCCGATAGACCCATAATATGGGGTATTGGTTGCCGGGGCCGCTGCGGATATTCACTTCCGGCTTCTTGAGGCTGCCAAAGCGCGGGTAGGGGCCCCCTGGCGCCGGTGTGCCCTGGGCGTCTTCGGCCACCTCGGTGAGGCTGATCTCTTCTGCCCCGGTGGTTTGGGCCCCGACGCCCGCCGGCCAGCCCGCCGCCGCCACAGAGACAGCGGCACAGACCCACACACCCACGGACGCACGTTTTGACATACGACTGTTCTACCCTAACCGACGCGGTAGGCCAAGGCTTCCGCCACATGCGGCTTGGCGATGTGTGGCGCCGACGCCAGATCGGCCAGGGTGCGCGCCACCCGCACCACCCGGTGATAGCCCCGCGCGCTAAGCCCCATGCGCGTGGCGGCCGTGTTGAGAAAGGTGCGGCTTTCCTCATCGAGCGGGCAGGTGTGTTCCAGCGCCGCGCCCGACAGTTCGGCGTTGCACGTGAAGGAGGTGCCCTGCAACCGCTGCTGCTGCAACTGGCGCGCCGCCGCCACCCGCGCCGCCACCTCGGCCGTGCCTTCCTTGGCCGCGGGCAAAGACAGGTCGGACGCCTTCACCGCGGGGACGTTCACCCTTAAATCGAACCTATCAAGCAGGGGGCCGCTGAGCCGCTGCTGGTAGCTTTGTGCGCAGGATGGCTGGCTTTTGCAGCCCTTTTGCGGGTCTCCGAGATAGCCGCAGGCGCAGGGGTTCATCGCCGCCACCAGCTGAAACCGCGCCGGATAAGTAACGTGGGCGCTGGCGCGGGCAATGCTGATGCTCCCTGTTTCCAGCGGTTGGCGCAGGGTTTCGAGCACCGCGCGCGGGAACTCGGGCAACTCATCGAGGAACAACACGCCGCGGTGGGCCAGTGACATTTCGCCCGGTTTGGCCTTGATCCCGCCGCCCGTTAGGCTAGCCGGGCTGGCGCTGTGGTGAGGGTCGCGGAAGGGGCGGGCGGTCACCAGCCCTTCTTCCGTATTCAGCAGCCCGGCCACGCTGTGCACGGTGCTGACGTCGAGCGCCTCGGCCGCCGACAGGGGTGGCAACAGGCCGGGCAGGCGGCTGGCCAGCATGCTTTTGCCGCTGCCCGGTGGGCCGCTGAGCAGCATATGGTGCCCCCCCGCTGCGGCGATTTCGGCGGCGCGTTTGGCGCCTTCCTGGCCACGGATATCGCGCAGATCGGCCACCAGACCCGGCGCACGGACCTGCGCGCGCGGCGTGGCGGGTGCCAGCAGCTCTTCCCCCCGGCAATGGCGAATAAGCGCACCCAAGGTGGGCACCCCGATAACCCCCACGTGCGCGCCTGATGCCCAGGCCGCCTCGGCCGCGTTGGCCTGGGGCACCAGCATCAGCCTTGCGCCGTGCTCGGCCGCCGCCAAGGCTGCGGGCAGGCACCCGGGCACCGGGCGGACCTCGGCGTTCAGCCCCAATTCGCCCACCAGCCACCAGCCGTGGGCGCTATCGGCCGGAATAATGCCAAAGGCGAGCAGCACGCCGACCGCAATCGGCAGATCGTAATGGCTGCCATCTTTCGTGAGGTCGGCCGGGGAGAGATTGACCGTGACGCGTTTATCGGGGAGGGCGATGCCCAGAGCGTGCAAGGCGCCACGCACGCGGTCGCGGCTTTCCTTCACCGCCGAGCCTGCCAAACCAATGACATAGATGCCCGGTTGGCCGCCGCTAATTTGGACTTCCACCTGCACCGGCACCCCCTTCAGCCCCTGCAAGGCCAATGTGCTGACGTGGACAACCGCTGCGGACATAGCCCAAACCTTAGCCCAAACCTGCGCTTTTTGCCACACCCCCCCGCCCCCACCGGCGCCTTAACCTTACCAAAACCTTTTTTTTGCCCCGGCGCGGGTTGATAACAAGCCCCACATGCGGCACATAGCGGCCGTTGCACCCATCCCGCCCCCTTCACCGGGAGCTGATTTTTCCACCCACCCCCCACCCAGGAGGTTGCTGTGACTCTCTTTAACGACGGCGAAGACCGTCTTCGCCTGAAAATGTCGGCTGTGACGGATATCCGTAATTCCGTGAAAAAATACATCGGGACTGACCACCCGGTGATTATTGCGGCCCAGGCCTCGGGCCACTTTGCCGAGCCAAAACCGCACCGCACGCAGGGCCCCGCGCCCACGACCGCACCCCAATGGGGCAGCCCCCCCAAACGTGAGCAAATGGGTTGATACACCGTGAGGCCCCCCCGTTTCCTTGGGGGGGGTTGCATGTGTATGCAGTTTGTGCGATAGGCGGCGTTCGGTTTGAATGCAAAAAAACGCATCTACCGTTTTACGGGGTGTAAACCCTGAATGTCCAAGTCTGGGGAGACGGCGGCCCGTTGCACACACCTTGTGCAACGGGCTGTTCCCGTTTATACAGCCCCTTATGACGCGCCGCGCCCTGACCCATATCCGCAACTTCTCTATCATTGCCCACATTGACCATGGCAAGAGCACCCTTGCCGACCGCCTGCTGGAAATTACCGGCACCGTGGACAAGCGCGGCATGAAAGACCAAATGATGGACACTATGGAGCTGGAGCGCGAGCGGGGCATCACCATTAAAGCCAACGCCACCCGCCTGCACTACACCGCCAAAACCGGTGATGTTGCCGGGCAAGTGTTCCAGATGAACTTTATTGATACCCCTGGCCACGTGGACTTTGCCTATGAAGTGAGCCGCAGCCTGGCCGCCTGCGAAGGGGCCCTGCTGGTGGTGGACGCCGCCCAAGGGGTGGAAGCCCAAACGCTGGCCAACGTTTACACCGCGCTGGAGCATAACCTTGAGATTATCCCCGTGCTGAACAAAATTGACCTGCCGGCCGCCGAGCCCGAGAAGGTGAAAGCCCAGATTGAAGATTTGATTGGCTTGCCGGCCGATGACGCCGTGCCGTGCTCGGCCAAAACCGGCATGGGGGTGGCGGATATTCTGGAAGCCATTGTGCACCGCGTGCCCGCCCCCCTTGGCGACCCCGAAAGCCCCGCCAAAGCCTTGCTGGTGGACGCGTGGTACGACAACTACCTGGGCGTGGTGGTGCTGGTACGGATGATGGATGGCACGTTGGCCAAAGGCAGCAAAATTAAGCTGATGAACGCCGACCGCACCTATGTGGTGGACCGCGTAGGGATTCTGCACCCGCAAGAAGCCCAGCGCTTCCGCACCGTGGACATGCTGCATGCCGGTGAGGTAGGTGTGCTGACCGCCGCCATTAAAGAAGTGGCCGATGCGCAGGTGGGCGACACCATTGCCGACTTCACCGCCGCCAGCCAAGGGTTGATTACCCCCATGCCCGGTTTTAAAACCGTGCCGCCCATGGTGTTTTGCGGGCTTTACCCCACCGAAGCGGAAGACTACGAAAAGCTAAAAGAAGCCCTGGCCCGTTTGCGCCTCAATGACACCAGCTTTACCTACATTGCCGAGCACTCGCCCGCGTTGGGGCATGGCTTCCGCTGTGGGTTTTTGGGGTTGCTGCACATGGATATTATCCAGACGCGCCTGGAGCGGGAATACAACCTTGACCTTGTGACCACCGCGCCCAACGTGGTTTACCAAGCCCGTTTGCTGGATGGCAGCGTGGTTGATATTGAAAAGCCCGCCGATTTGCCCGAACCCCACCAAATTGACGAGTTGCTGGAGCCCTTTATTAAAGCGACCCTTTTGGTGCCGGAAGAATATCTGGGTGCCGTGATTACGCTGTGCCAAGACAAACGCGGCCAACAGCTTGGCATGCAGTGGCACGGCACCCGGGCGATGTTGAGCTATCGGTTGCCGCTGAATGAGGTGGTTCTCGACTTCTATGACAAATTGAAGAGCCTGACCCGTGGCTATGCCAGCTTTGACTACCAGCCCGATGGCTTTGATGGCGGCGATTTGGTGAAGGTTAACATCATGATTAACGGTGACCCGGTGGACGCCTTTACCATGGTGATGCACCGCAGTTTTGCCGAAACACGCGGGCGGGCGCTGCTGGCCAAGCTGAAAGAGCTTATCCCGCGGCAGTTGTTTGAAGTGGCTTTGCAAGCCGCCATTGGCGGGAAAATCATTGCCCGCGAAACGGTAAAAGCCGTGCGCAAAGATGTGACCGCCAAATGCTATGGGGGCGATATTTCCCGCAAGCGCAAGCTGCTGGATAAGCAAAAGGAAGGCAAAAAGCGCCTGAAGAGCCTCGGGCGGGTGGATATCCCCCAAGAAGCTTTCCTGGCTGCCCTTAAGCTGAATGACTAATATTCTCCATGACAATTTCGGGGGAGCAAGAGGTTCCCCTTTTTTATGACTTACTATCTCTGATAAGAAGATTTTATATTTTAAAGAAACGAGTTGTGTGCTTGTGGAGTGGAACGTGGGGGAAAGGTGGGAAAGTGCTTATAATGGCAAGGAAAAGGGATGGGATGGGTTGTGGGAAATGGGGAGGGAAAGAGGAGGGAAAGGGAAGGAGGTGAATACGAAAAGGAGATTAAGAGGATAAGACTGATAGTTGGGGGAGGGGCTGTGGGATAAATATCCTTGTTTTGGGGATAAGTGGGATGACTTATTGATAGATTTAGAGTTGTCGGAGATAGACGTAACAGGCGCCCATGCCGCCATCGGCCGGGAGAGCGGTGTGAAAAGCCAACACCTTGGGATGACCGGCGAGCCAGGTGGGCAGTTGGTATTTGATGACCCCCATATCGGCGGCCGGGCCCCACCCGCGGCCCTTGCCATGGATAACCAAGGCCACCCGATGGCCTTGGCGGGCGGCCTCGTGCAGAAATTCCATCAGTTCCAGCCAGGCATCGCCCTCGCCCAGGCCGTGAAGATCGGCTACGGCGGTGGGGCGCAGCATCCCTTTGGCGAGGTGCTTGAGGACTTTGGGCTCGAGCGAGGGGTGGGCCCCGGCTTGGCGTTGGGCGGTGTTTTCCTGCACCGGAAAGGGCGGTTGGGTGTGCCAGCTGCTGATGCGGTGATGGGCAACCTCGGGGGGCAGAGCCCCGGGGCCGGTTGGTGCAGGCATGGGGGGCTTGGCAGGCGTGTTGGGTGCCGGCGTGCCGTGCTTGCGCACGGTTGCGATTTCCTTCAGCCAGGCCGGGTCGGCGGTGGGATTAGGCGGTGGTTTGCTCATCGGGCCCGGGGCTTAACGACGGAAAGGGTTTACGCGGGTTGGCCAGCCACTGGTGCAACTGGGCCTGTTGGTGCGGGGTGAGCGATTGCTCGGTATGGGCGGTAAGGAGGGATTTGAGCGGGCCTGCGGGCAGGTTTTTCAGCGTTTCGTGACGCAGGGGGCTGTGCAGCACCCAGGCGGCTACCGCCATGAGCACCGCCGTTTCCTGGTGCTGGTGGGTGTGGGTGGTGCGGGCGTTTTGCCAACCGCTGCGGACCAGCTGGGGCAAAGCCATAAGCCACCCCCAGACCCGCCCCAGCCATGCCACCCCAATCGCCGCGACTAACCCCAGCATCATGGCCACAGGGGCGGAGGTGGACAGACGTGTTTGCCCCCACTGGAGGATAACGAGCGTGGGGTTGCGGGTCAGTTCGTTCACGATGAGGCCCACCGCCAGCAAGACCGCCACCACAAACACCCAGCTGACCCACGAGCGCACCAGGTTGAGCAGACCTATATTCATGTTACTGCGGTGCGGCCAGCACCGTGCCCGCATAGGCGGTGACCAACTTGACCAATTTGCCGCGCTGGTTGAGATAGGCCGCCACCGCGCCGCGCAGCCCGTTCAGCCGTGTATCTTCCACCAAGGGGGTGCTGTTGAGCAGCTGGGCGGCATCGGCCACCAAACCCCGCGCCAGCAGCTGTTGGGTGTTGTGCAGGTTAATGGCCCAGCGGTTTTGCGTGGCGGGCACGACCTCGACCGTGACCCACTGTTCGAGCTGCTGCTGCACCCAGCTTTTGCGGGCTTGGGCCGCGGCATCGGAGGTGGCCAAATGTTCAGGCACGGGGAGGGCAAGCACGCGGCTGGCTTCCACCAGTAACAGGCTTTGGGTGGCCGGGCCTTCCCGTGGGGTGGCGCTGCGCAGGGCCAGTGCGGCCTCGGCCACCGTGGGAACACCGCTTTGGGCCGCCAGCTCGGCCACCGTGTTGGCCAATTGGCGCGGCAGCACCCCGCCTTCGGCCCAGCTGGACACCAACAATGCCAAGGCCGAACCCAGTTTGGCTTGCGTGGGATTAAAGGCTTCGGCCGGTTGGGGGGTGACAGGCATGACTGGCGCCGCTGCTTCAGGCGCCATGGGTTCGGCCGTGACCATGCTGCGAGGGGGGGAGAGTTCGGCGCTGACAGACGGCACCTGCGGCAAGGGGATAGGGTGTGGCATCGGGGCCAGTTTACCCCCCTGCGGCCCATGCCA
>CANHVX010000029.1 GCA_947464215.1 Pseudomonadaceae bacterium
AAATCCATCCGCATCAAACCCGAGGCCATGGACGCCTCCGATCCCTCCTTGCTGGAAGATCTGGTCAAGGCCGCCTTTGCCGATGCACTCACCAAGGCAAACGAGCTCACCAAGGCGAAGATGAGCGCCGTCACCGGCGGCCTCAGCATTCCAGGCATCCTTTAAGCGCACGGTTGGCGATGCAGGCCCTCAACACACTGCTGCGCACCCTGGCAAAACTGCCGGGCATGGGCCCGCGCAGTGCGCAGCGGGTGGCGTTGCATGTGTTGGCCGAACCGTCGCGGCTCACGGGGCTCGTGCAGGCGCTGGCCGATGCCGCCACCAAACTCGGCACCTGCCCGCAGTGCGGCAATCTGGCCGAGAAACCCGAGGCCGAGGCGACCGCTTTGTGTCCCATCTGCGCCAACCCCGCGCGTGCCACCGGGGTTATTTGCGTGGTCGAAGGGGTGGCCGATATCTGGGCCATGGAAAAGGGCGGCACCTTTGGCGGCCACTATCACGTGCTGGGGGGGGTGGTGTCGGCGTTGCAGGGTGTGGGCCCGGCGCAGTTGCGGTTGGGGCAGTTGGCCGGGCGGCTGCAAAGCGCCCATCCTCCGGTCACCGAGGTCATTTTGGCACTCGGTGCCAGCATCGAAGGGCAAACCACCGGGCACTTGGTGGCCGAGATGGTGCACCGCGATGCGCCCAAGGCCATCGTCACCAGCCTGGCCAAGGGGATGCCGGTCGGCGCCAATGTCGATTATCTCGATGAAAGCACGCTCACGCTGGCTCTCCAGCACCGCCAACCTTTGGCCTGAATCTGCGGCAAAAACCACACACCTACCGGGCTGTCAGGGGGGTGTCAGGGAAAGGGGGTTGAAATTATCCCCAAGCGGCATAAAATAACAGCAGATGACGGTCCTTCGCCCCATCCTCTCCCCATCAACCCTCCGCAAGAGGACATCTCGCACATATGGCTCCTTCTGGCACTGGTCCTGCGCGTAAACGCGTGCTTTCATCAACCGCTGCGGCCAAAGCCGCACCGCCTGCCGAGCCACATGCCCCCCCGCCCCTGTTAAAAACAGTCGTCGATGCCCTGGAAGACCACAAAGCGCTCGATATTGCCATTTTGCCGCTGCACGGCAAGGCCAGCTTCACCGATTATATGGTTATCGCCAGCGGCACCAGCACGCGCCACGTGGCCAGCATGGCCAAGGGGGTGGCTGAAAAGGCCCCGCACACTATTCTAGGGCTCGAAGGGCTCCCGGCGGCCGAATGGGTCTGTGCCGATATGGGCGGTATTGTGGTGCATCTGTTCGTGCCCGAAAAGCGTGCGCTGTATAACCTCGAAAAACTCTGGAGCTTCCCGTTCTAAAGCCGTAAGAGGGGAGATATGAAAACCCTTGTCTTGGCCACCGGCACCTGCCGGAATGCCCCTATGTTGGCCCTCGAGGCCGAGTATTACAGCCGCATCCCCGCCCCCCTGCGCCCGGTGGTGAAAGAACTGCCCGATGGCCCCACCGCTGCCCATACCGAGGCCGCGCAACGCAAGGCACTCCAGGGCGTCAAAGGGGCTATGGTGGTGATGCTCGACGAAACCGGGCAACAATTCACCAGCCGTGCCTTTGCCGAAACGCTGAACGACGCCGCCACCCGCGGCACAAAACATCTGGTGTTTCTTATCGGCGGGGCCGAGGGGTTAAGCACCGCCATCAAAGCCGAGGCGGCGTGGGTCATGGGTCTGGGCAAGTTCACGCTGCCGCACCAGTTGGTGCGGGTGGTGCTGGCCGAGCAGCTGTATCGCGCCCATACGCTTATCACCGGGCATCCCTATCATCGGGGCGGATAATCCCTCTTCACGGCCGCGTATCTTTCGCCTAAAGTGCGCGCCATGTGGGTCTCTTGGGTGTTGATGATAGTGCTACTGCTGGCGCCCGGCACCGCACCGGCACAAACCCTCACCGCACTGGAAACCACGCTCACGCAAACCGAGTCCCAGCTGCGCAACCTGCAAACACATATCGCCACCCAAAAGGCGGCGCATACGCAAGCGGCCCAGCAAGCGCAGGCGCTTACCTACGCACTGCTGCGGATGAAGCAGGTGCCAATGCCGGTGTGGGTCATCAACCAGCTTCTTAACCCCGCCCACGTGGCCGATAGCCGGTTTTTTGCCCTCACCGCGCAGCAAAGCAGCGCACAAATTGCTACCTTGCACGCGCGCAATCAATCATTGTTTACGCTGTATGAGAGGGCACAAAACCAGCTCGCCAAGCTCAACACACTGCACACGCAGATGGCGCAGTATGAAGGGCGCAAGGGCCGCCTGCAACGCGCCCAATTGGCGGCGGCGGGGGTGGCGGCGGGGCAGTTGGCGCAAAAGCTCGCCATGGCGCTCAACAGCCCCACGGTAAGCCCTCCGCCCCTTACCGATACCTGGGCCGATATCCCCCTCTTCGCCCCCCCCACACCCAGCGCCGTTCCGCGCACCGAACGGGTTATTGCCGCGCAACCCTCATCCACGGTGGCGGCCGCAACGTCCGCCCCACCCCCATCTGGGGCCACGCTCGCCCCTCCGCCCCTCTCGGGCACACCTTTGGCACGGCCGATGGTCGGCAAGGTGCTGCAACGCTTCCGCGAGGGCAGCGGCGCCACCGCCGAGGGGGTGGTGCTGGGGGCAAAACCGGGCACACCGGTGGCCACGCGGATGGGGGGAGACGTGCTTTTCGCCGGCGATTTTCGCCAGTTCGGCGGGGTGGTCATCATCAAATCCGCAACCGATGGCCACGACGAACTGATGGGCGGCCTCGGCACACTCACCGTGCAGGCGGGGCAGAAGGTTGCGCCGGGGCAGAGTGTGGGCACGCTGGGCGCACAGGGGCGCTTGTATTGGGAGGTTCACCACCGTGGGCAAGCGCGCAATCCGCTTACCACCTCAGCCCGTTAAGGGGTAAGGGCGCGGTGCCCTTATTCACCGCTTTGGTGTTGGCGCCAGATAAAATCAATCACCGCATTCAGGCCAAGCAGGGCCACGGCGGCCACGCCGGTGCCAATCACCCACAGCAGGGGCTTTTGGGCTATGAACATCCCGGCCCCCATAGCGGCCACATTCAGCCAGCTGCGGCCAAGGGCCATGCCAAGGCCTAAAATAAGCCCGAGTTTGATACCTTCAAACAATCCGCCGCCAGAAATCCCCATCACCACGCCCAGCATCACATGGCTCAGCGCCCAAAAGGCAGGGATAAACAAGGCAGCACCCATAACGCCATACGTGATGTAAGGGTGAATCGGGTGGCCATACCAGGCGCCCGCGGGGGCCAGATAATTGGCGGTTAAGGCCATCACAGCAAGGGCCAACAGCACAGAAATGCCTATACGGAACATGGGCCTATGCTAGGGCAATCAGGGGTTGCGGGCAACACCGTTTGCGGGGCGTCGGGGGGGGAGCCAGCCGGCGGGGTCAATCGCCACCTCGTGCCAATACATGCCCCAATGCAAATGGGGCCCGCTGCTGCGGCCGGTGGTGCCTACGGCACCAAGGCGCTCGCCCGCCTTCACCAGCTGCCCGGGCTGCACATCCATGCGCGAAAGGTGGGCATACACGGTGGTAAGCCCGGCACCATGGTCCAGCATAATCAGGTTGCCGCTCATAAAGGTGTCGCGGGCCAGGCGCACCACAGCGTCGGCGGGGGCTACCACGGGCGTGCCGGTGGGGTTGGCAAAATCAATGCCTTTGTGCCACGAACGCTCTTGGCCGTTGTAAGCACGGCGGCTGCCATAAACGCCGGTTACGGCACCGGGTGCAGGTTGCACAAAGGGCATCGCAAAACCCACCCCCGCCTCGGCGGCCGGGCGTATCGTGGCGGCCATGGCGGCCCGGCGGGCGGCGGCGGTGGCGGCGTTGTCGCGGGCCATGCGTGCCTGCTGCACGGGGTCGGGGTTCACGTGGGCCTTTGCAATGTTTTTCACGTTCTGGGTGGCATAGGTGCGGGGTTCTAGCACCAGGGTTTGCACACCGCAGGGCGTGGGGGTGGGCGGGCAAATTTTCACCCACACACGGGGGCCGGCAAAGCGGTCAAATCCCACCAATACACGGTTATCCACCACAGGCACCGGGCGGTTGGCTACCGTCACGGCCGAACCCGAGGGCACCTCCGCCAACCAGAACCCTCCGGGGCGGATATCCTGCCGCACCACGCGCACACCAGCGGGCACAGCGGCGTGGGCCACATCCACGGCCAGCACAGAGGCCATCACACAGGCCAGCATCACGGTTCCCAGCAGGCAGAAGAGTCTCATCGAACATGTCCCGGTATGTGTTCATCCAAGGTGCCCTGGCGGCGGCCATCGGCAAACACCAGCGTAATGGGCCCCGCCGGCGCGGTGGCGCGGGTCAGGGTGGTGTCACCGCGCAGCACACGCACAAAACCGCGTTGGAGGGGCATAGAAGGGTCATGGGCGGCCAGCACACGTGCCAAGGTGTCTACACGTTCTTTCAGGCGTAAAACGCGGGCGGGGGCGGCCTGTATCAGGCGGTCGCCGAGCATCTGCACGCGGTCATGGGCCTGCAGCAGCATGCGCTGGGGGTCTGGCAGCAGCCGTTGCAGGTGGCTCAGCTGCTCTCGGCGGCGGCGTATCAGCTGGCGCGCACCGCGCAACATGCGGGTGTGGGCACCGTCCAGCATGGCCAGCAAATCTTCCCGCACGGGCACGGCCATTTCGGCGGCGGCGGTGGGGGTGGGGGCGCGCACGTCGGCGGCAAAATCACACAGCGTCACATCGGGCTCATGCCCCACGCCCGAGATAACCGGAATCGCACTCGCCACCACGGCGCGCACCACAAGCTCGCTGTTAAAGGGCATCAGGTCCTCAAAACTTCCACCTCCACGGGCAACCACAATCACATCGGGGCGGCGTGCGGGGGGCAAGGCATTCAGGGCAGCGATGGCGTCGGCAATCTGGCGGTCGGCGCCGGTGCCTTGCACGGCGGTGGGGGCCAACACCACGGGGCGCGGGCAGCGGGCGGCAATGCGGGCCAGCATATCGTGCACCACGGCCCCGGTCGGGCTGGTCACCAACCCAATACGGGTGGGCAGAAAGGGTAAAGGCCGCTTGCGGTCACGGTCGAACAACCCCTCCGCCATAAGTTTGTGCTTCAGGGCGTCCAGCTGTTGCATCAGCACGCCCAAGCCAGCGGGCTCAAGGCTGTCTACTTTTATCTGGTATTTGCTTTGCAACGGGTAAGTGGTCACCACACCGCGCACCACCACTTGGTCACCATGCTGGGGTATATGCGCCCAGCGGCTCACCACGTCGCGCCACGCCACCAGGCTTATCACGGCGCCGCTGTCTTTCAGGTCGGCATAGAAGTGCCCGCTCGCGTGCACCCCGGCCTTGCTCAGTTCACCCAATACGGCCACGCGGCCCAGGTCTTCCACCTGGGCTTTTACGTGTCCGGCCAACGCCGAAACGGTCAGAACATCGCGCGCCGGAGGCATCAGAAACTCGCCGAAACCGGCTCCGCCCCACTCACACCCACGGGGCCGATATCCGGCGGCGTAGTTTTGTCGGCCATCATTTCACTCAAGTAGCGGGCTTTGGCGGGGTCGAGGGCTTCCATAATTTTCCCACCCCGTTTGGCCGGCATTTTGTTAAGGATATCCAACACAATCGCATTGTCCAACTTATTGAGAACGCCCGCCGCCACCGCAGGTTTCATGGCGCCGTACATGGCCGCCAATTGGTCAATATCTTTGTCATCCTTGCCCGAAACGTTAGCCAACAGCTTTTCCAGTTCCGCTTTCAGGGCATTCAGCTCGCCCACACGGGCATTCAGACGTTGTTCCATCAGGTCCACCAGCTTTTCGCGCAGTTCCAGGGCCTGTTCACGGCGGTCCAGTTCGGTGCGGCGTTGGTCAAGCTCCATCAGCAATTGGGCTTCGGTGGGGGTGAAGGTGCGCTGCCCACCCACCCGCGCATCATCTGCAATGGTGGAACTGGGGTCAGCGGCAGCCCCCTCGCCTGTGGCGCCAGCTTTGCCGCCCTCAGCGGGGGCTTCACTGCTTTCGGCCCATATGGGGCATATAAGGCAAAGGCTTGCCAATGCCGCCACCCACACGCCACGCACCACCATGCCCATGGTTATTGGTCTCCTGTTGTCTCCTGTGCGGGAACACGGCCACCATGGCCATGCCATTGGGCCTTCAAGGCAGGGCCTTGGCCCACCACACTCAGCACCATATCGTCGGCAACCAGCACCCGCTTGGCCACGCGCTGCACATCGTCAAAGGTCACGGCCGCAATGCGGGCGGGCCAGCGGTCCATGTAGTCAACGCCCAACCCTTCGCCTTGCATCATGGCCATCATGTTCAGCAGTTTGGTGTTGCTGTCCAACCGCAGGGGGAAGCTTCCAATCAGATAGCTTTTCGCATCATCAAACTCTTCGCGGGTCACGGGGGTGTCGCGCATGGCGTTCAGGTTTTCCAACACCAAATCCAGCGCTTTTTGCACTTTGGCATTGTCAGTGGCCAGATTAATCACATACATGCCGCCGCCGGGCAGCGCACGGTTGGTGGCGCGCACGTCATAGGCGAGTCCATGTTTTTCCCGCACATCCAGGCCCAGGCGGCTGGTCAGAACGCCCCCGCCAAAAATTTCATTCATCACCACAAACGGGTAGAAGTCGGGGTCATGGCGCTCCAGCCCGCGGCGGGCCAGCAGCACGGTGCCCTGGGGCACAGGCATGGTGCGGGTAATGTGGGCGGCCACACTGGCGGCTTGGGGGGTTAGTTCGGCACCGCGGCGCCCGGCACCGGCGGGCAGCCCCAACAGGGCGCTATCCAACAGCTCCGCCAACCGGTCAGCCGAGATATCCCCCACCACCGAAATCTGCACATTGGCGCGGGTAAAGTTGGCCAGATGCCAGCCGGCCAGGTCTTTGCGGCCCATGGCCTTCAAGGTGGTCGCGGTGCCATCGCCGTCGTTGGCGTAGGGGTGGTTGCCCATCAGGCGGGGGCGCAGCAGCTTCCACGCTACGGTGGCGGGGTCTTCTTCACCACGCTTAAGGTTGGCCAGCAGCTGGCTGCGCACGCGGGTAATGGCTTCGTCGTCAAAGCGCGGTTCACGCACGGCCATACCCATCAGTTCAAACGCACGGTCGGCGTGTTGGCTCAGGGTCGTCAGGTTAACAGAAACATCCATGGTGTCGCTGCTGCCGCCAAAGCGGGCGCCGATGGCTTCCAGTTGGTCTTTGAAGGCATGCGCATCGTAGGGGCCAGCACCTTCGTCCAACAGGCTGGCGGTGAATTGGGCCAAACCCTCTTTGCCAGCGGGCTCAAATGCCGAGCCTGCGCGGAAGTTAAGCTCCACACTCAGCATGGGCAGCTGGTGGCTTTCCATCAGCCAGGCGGTGAGCCCACCTTTGGTTTTCACCATCTGAATGGGTGTGGCCGCTGTGGCCACCGTTGCTACCATACCTGTCATCATCACAGCCATTAGTCCTATCATGTTACACGTTAAAAACCGTTTGCAATGCCTCAAACCCATGTTCCCCACCCTCATTTGCCGTGTTGGTGCTGTTGCACATCTGTTGTTGGCTGTCGCACAAAGGTCAGGCACGGGGGCACCACCGCTTGCGCTTTTTCAGCATGCCGTTAAACTAGCGCAAAAGTTCGCAACATGAAACTCGGCTGGCTCGAAAAACTTTACGTCAACGGTCTCTTCCGTCACCGCATCCAGCGGCCGCTCGAGATGCGGCTGCTAAACCACCTGGTGCCCATGCCCACGCGGGCTCACGTGCTCGATATTGGCTGTGGCAATGGCGGGGGCCTCTTGGCTTTGGGCCAACGCACGCATGCCTTAAGCCTTACGGGGGTCGATATCGACGAATCTCAGCTCGCGCGCGCGCGGAACGTGTTGGCCAAGGCGGGGCTTAGTGCGCAGCTGGTGGCCACGTCGGCCGAAAACATACCCCTACCGGCCAACAGCTTCGATGTGGCCACGTCGTTTGGGGCCCTGCACCATATCCCCAACTGGCAAAAAGCGGTGGGGGAAATCAACCGCATGCTGCGTCACGGCGGGCTGTTTTATATGCTGGAATTTTACGCACCGCTGGTCGAGAACGCGGTGTTTCGCACCTTGCTCCCGCACCCTAAGCACCGTTTTACCCATGCGCAGTTGCTGGCATGCTTAAAGACCAACGGCCTCACCCCCCTGCGCGAACGGAATTTTTTCGGCATGGCTGGCATTATCGTCGCGCGCCACACGGGCAATCCGGCCGGCTACGATTAAGTCACAACGCGGCTGAAGATGGTTTAAAGCCGTTGGAATCATGGTAAAGGCCCATAGCTTTAATGGCCAGCAATAGCTACCGCCATCGCCCCCGCCAGCAACGAAAGCCCTGCCCATAGGCTGTTGCGCTCACGCCGGACAATCCGCGCCCAAATGGCCAACCAAAACGCCGAAAGCATGGTGATGGCGGCCACATAACCAGGGTTCGGTGCCAACGCCAAGGTCACCAGAAGCAGGGTCAGGCTCGCCAGCAGCAGGGCACCAAACGCGGCACTTTTCACCACATCGTGGCGGGTTGGCGTCACGCGGCCACCGGCCAGCAGCCCCGCCACAGCTCCCACCGTTCCGGTGGTCAACAGAAACGCCACCGCATGGCCCATCACCACCCATAGCCCATGGGTGGCGGTGGGGGTGCCAAGGGTGGCTTTGGCCACAATATCGCCAAGGGCAAACAACATCGCTACGGGCAACACGGCAATCAGCGCCAGCCAGCTGGCATCGCTGCGGCGGATGAACAGCAACGCCCCCCCACAGCACGAAAAGCCGAACACCATCAGCGCCAGTTTCCATGGCTCCATCAGCACCGGCCAAACCGAAAAGGGCTCAATCAGCACCCAGAGCGCAAACGCTATCAGCATTTTTAGCGGCACATACAGGGCGGCCAAACGGGCGCCATAGGTGCGCGAGGCATTGAACAGCAACGTGTCGGCATAGGCCAACCCCACGCCCATGGCGGCTGCTATGGCATAAAAGGTCACCGAGGTCGGGAAGGGCACCACCAAGGCGGCACACGCGGCCAACGGCCAAATGCCCGCCACGCGCATCACCACCAGCGTGCGGCCATCTACGCGGGCCCACTGGTTGAAGCCAATAATCAACGCGCCACAAAAGCTAAAGGCCAGGGCCAGCAGGGGCCAGAGGGTGTCCATGGTCAGGCCACCAACCACATCAGCACAATGGCGGTCACCACCACCACGGTGCCTGCTAGGGGGCTGGCGTCATCTTTTATGTGGGCCATGCGGTGGTAGAACAGCAGCCACACCGGGGCCAGCAGCGCCACCATGCTCACATAGGCGGGGCTGGGGCCCAGCACCAGGGCACCAAAGAAGCACACCTGGTTCAGCGTGCCGCCAAAGGCCGCCCAGCCTGCTGCGCGCATCAGGTTGGGGTGAACGAGTGGCAAGTCTGGCCGTGGCCGCCACGGCAGATACAGCAACGAGACAACGGCGCTGGTGGCCGTCATCACAAACAGGAACACAATCAGCTGGCTTTGCAGGTCATGGGGGGTTATGGCCAGGCGCGAGAGGATATCTCCCGCCCCATACAAACCCACAATCGGCATCACGGCGCGCAAACTTGTCCAGCTCACGTCGTGGCGGCGGAAGGCAAACAGCGCCGTCACCATCACGGCCAGGCACACCAAAATCCCCACCACAATGCCGGGGTTCGAGAAGTAATGGTCGCGGGCTTGCGCATCCAAAATGCCCCACAGCATAAACACAAACACCGCTTTCAGCGGCATGTGCAAAATGGCAATGCGCCCATTGTGGCGCACCGCCAAATCGTTCTGGATGGTAAAGCCGATAATCATCGCCACACCACTAAACACGGCGGCGACATAAAACAGCGTGTCATCGGGCCAGGGTTGCAGCAGCGCCAGCGGTCCCCAAAAAAGCGCCGAGAGCGCCATCCGCCATAAATTAAGCCGAAATCCTTCCTGCCGCGCGCGGCGGTTCATTTCCACGTTCTGGGCCGAGAGCAAACTGCTCAGCAGGGCCAAGATAAGCCATACGGCGGGGAACGAAAGGGCAACCAGCGGTGCGTCCACGCAAACCAGGCCTTAATGGGCAGTGGTGGTTGCGGCCACAGTAGGC